>CANJSR010000063.1 GCA_947476855.1 Acetobacteraceae bacterium | reverse complement strand
GACATCGACAGCGGCAGCAGCGGGTCGTACCCGGCGCATCTGACATCCCTCGGCAACGGAAAGGCGCTGTTCCGCGCCTATCAGGCCGGCTACGGCACCGAACTTTGGATCACCGACGGTGTAGCCACCTCGCTCGTGCGCGACATCTATGCCGGGGTCTACGACAGCGATGTGGACAACATCACCGCCATCGGCGGCGGACGGGCGCTGTTCCGCGCAAACGACGGCGTCTATGGCAATGAACTCTGGGTCAGCGATGGGACCAATGGCGGCACCTACCGGCTGACGGATATCGACCCGGGCGACTCCGGTTCCTACCCCGATGACATCACCGTCCTCGACAACGACACGTTCCTGTTCACCGCCAGTGGGCCGGCCTACGGGCGGGAGTTGTGGGTGACCGACGGCACCCTGGCCGGCACATCCCTGCTGTTGGACATCGTAGCTGGCAGCGGGACCTCCTACCCCGAGTCCCTCACCGTGCTCGGCAACGGCCTGGCTGTCTTCGCGGCCAAAGACAGCGTCAACGGCTACGAGCTTTGGGTGACCGACGGAACCGCGGCTGGCACATCCCTGCTGCTCGACATTGAGGCAGGCTACTACGGGAGCTATCCGTCCAGAATAACCGCATTGGGAAATGGCAAGGCCATCTTCCGGGCCTCTACCGACACGGATGGAACCGAGCTTTGGGTCACGGACGGTTCGGCCGCCGGCACCTATCTGTTGCGGGATATCGACGAGGGCTCCAGCGATTCCGACCCCAGGGACATTGTCGCCGTCGGGAACGGCCAGGCGTTGTTCGCGGCCGACGACGGCATCCACGGGTTTGAACTCTGGACCACGGACGGCACGATCGCCGGAACGTCGATGGTCAGCAACATTGCCACCACGCCCGTGCCGGCAGGTTCCTTCCCGTATTACTTCACCAGCCTCGGCAACGGCTCCGCGGTCTTCGTCGCCCGCGACAACACCCACGGCGACGAGCTTTGGGTGACCGACGGGACCGAGGCGGGCACGTCCCTTCTCGTGGAGATCACGCCCGGCGGCGATGAGACCGATTTCGATGCGTTCTCGACGCTGACGACCGGAAAAGCGCTGTTCCGAGCGATTGACAGTACACACGGGTCCGAGCTTTGGGTGACCGATGGCACCGCCGCCGGAACGTCTCTGCTGCTGGACATCAATCCGGGGCCGACGGGTTCGGACGGGAACGGCTACTTCACCGAGATCGCGTCCCTGGGCAATGGTCTCGCGGTCTTCTCGGCCCATGACGCGACGAACGGCGCTGAACTCTGGGTGACGGATGGCACGACCGCCGGCACATCCCTGCTTCTGGATGCTGTTGCCGGCAGCGGCGGTTCCAATCCGAAATATTTCTTCGCCACCGGCAGCGGCACCGCCCTGTTCCAGGCCTACGATGCCACCCACGGCGAAGAGCTTTGGGTGACCGACGGCACCGGCGCCGGAACGTCCCTGCTGCTGGACATCAATCCCGGCGCCGGATCGTCGGGGAGCCGCTATTTCGCGGTTCTCGATGCCAATACGATCGTGTTCAACGCGAACGACGGTACCACCGGCAATGAGCTTTGGGTGACCGACGGCACCACCGCCGGCACATCCCTGCTGCTCGACATCGAGGCCGTGGCGGGGTCTTCGCCGCGCAGGTTCGCCCTGATGGGCGATGGCACGGCTGTCTTTGCGGCACGGACCGGTGCCGCCGGGTACGAATTGTGGAGGACCGACGGCAGCGCGGCCGGCACGTCGCTGGTGCTGGACATTCAACCCGGACTGGTCAACGGCACCTTCGCTGATGGGCTGGTCGTGCTCGCGACCGGACTGGCCGTGTTCGAGGCCAATGACGGCACGAATGGCATTGAGCTATGGGTCACCGACGGCACCGATGGCGGCACGTCGATGCTGATGGACATCTACGCCGGCGCGTACTCCTCGCAGCCGCGCAACATGACCGTGCTTGGCAACGGCCTGGCCGTCTTCCGCGCCAGGACGGCCGCGGACGGAAATGAGCTATGGGTTACCGACGGTACGGCGGGCGGAACCTCGCTGTTGATGGATATCTACGCCGGGGACCAAAGCAGCAATCCTGACGATTTCTCACTGCTGGAAACCGGGCAGGTGCTGTTCACGGCCTATGATTCGGTCAATGGGACAGAGGTGTGGATCACCGACGGCACGGCCGGGGGAACCTCGCTGCTCAAGGATATCCGAACGGGCGATCGAAGCTCCGGCCCAGAGGAGTTCGCCGTGGTCTGCTTCGCTGCCGGCACCCTGATCGCCACGCCCGCCGGGTCCGTGCCGGTGGAGCATCTGCGCCCCGGTGATGCCGTGCTGACCCTGTCCGGCGCCGAACGCCCGATCCGGTGGATGGGCCACCGCGAGATCGACATCAACCGCCATCCGGACCCGGCCCAGGTGCGGCCAATCCGCATCCTGGCCGATGCCTTCGCCCCCGGCGTGCCCGCCCGCGACCTGCGTCTGTCCCCCGCCCACGCGGTGCTGCTGGACGGAAAGCTGGTCCCGGTCGAGCTGCTGATCAACCACACGACCATCCTCCAGGAAGCCGCCTGTCCGGCCGTCACCTATTTCCACATCGAACTGGACACGCACGACCTGCTGCTGGCCGAGGGGCTGGTGGCGGAAAGCTACCTCGACACCGGCAACCGCCGCTTCTTCGCCAATGGCGGCGGCCCGATCGACCTGCACCCGACTTTGCTGGGCCAGGACCGCGCCATCGCCTCCTGCACGCCCTTCGCCATCGATGCCGCGACGGTGGAGCCGCTGTGGCGCCGGCTGGCCGAACGGGCAACGCTACTGGGCTATGACCACGGGGCCAGCAGCGCGACCTCGCGGGAGCCTGACCTGCACATCATGATCGGGGATCGGAGCCTGCGCCCCGTCTCCCACGACCAGGGCCGCTATGTGTTCCTGCTGCCGAACGGTGCCCAGGCGGTGGAGCTCGTCTCCCGGTCCGCTGTTCCCACCGCCGTCCGCCCCTGGATTGGCGATCGGCGCCGGCTGGGGGTGATGATCGGACGGATCACGCTGCGCGGGTCCGATGGCTCCGTCGCACCGTTGCCGCTGGATCATCCTGGCCTGGGCGCTGGCTGGTGGGATGCCGAGTGGCACGATGCCGCGACCCTGCGCCGCTGGACCGACGGCCGAGCGGTGCTGCCGGTTGGGGAAGGGATGACGGTGCTGGAGGTGGAGGTGTCCGCGACGCTCGATTATGCCCTCGCGGAGGCGCCGCTTCGCCTGGCGGCCTGATCCGGCATCTCAGGTCCCCTCATGTCCCTTGGGGCCGCCATTCCAGTTGCAGGAAGGGCGGCTCCGCGCTGATCTCCTGGAACCCCACGCGCTGGCACATCCGGGCGGATGGTTCGTTGTGGATCAGCACCTTGCAGCGCATCGGGCGGCCGAGCGGGGCGAAGTCCCGCAGGACCGCGGCCATGATCCCCACGCCCCTGCCCTGCCCGCGCCTTTC
This sequence comes from Acetobacteraceae bacterium, assembly GCA_947476855.1. The sequence continues at coordinate 11,283 of CANJSR010000063.1, read as the reverse complement.
GGGCACGAGGGCGAAATCGACGATGCAGCCGGTCTCGCCACCCGGATCGACCACGATCCGGCCGATCGGTTCGCCACCAGCCTCCACGATATCGAACCGCGCAGCGGGGAACTGCGCGCGATAGGTCGTCGTCTGCGACTGGAACTGCATGCGGACCAGCGCCTCCCGCGTCGCGTCATCCACCGGCATCATCGCCAGATCCGCCAGCACATGGCTGCGGAACAGCGCGAACAGGAAGCCGGCGTCGTCGGGCATTTCCGGCCGCAGGCGCACCGGGCCGGTCGCGGTATCGAGATCAAGCGGCATGGACGTGTCGGTCATGGCTTCACGCGGTTTGTCCCGCCCCTTATGTTTCCCGCCGATCCTATCGATGGAGAAACACGATGACGACCGCCCCGCGGCATGAGGATTTCGCCCCGCATGTCGGTCAGTTGTTTCACTTCGATGGATGGCACGGTTCGTTGCGCCTGTTCGCGATCGAGAGCAACCGCGCCCCGGGCGTGTCCGGGCTGCCCGCCGAACCCTTCACGCTGATCTTCCATGGCCCGCGCGGTGACATCCTCGGGGAAGGCCTTCACGGCACGACCACCGAGGACGGCACACGGTTCGCGTTCTACATCATGCCGATCCACACGCCCGCGTTGGATCGGCAGGAGTACCAGGCCGTCTTCAACTGAGGCGACCTAGTTGCGAGACGGATACATACCCTGCACCGCGATGCAGAAGTTACCGACCAGGGACGGCATCATGTTGGAATGCGGCGCGCCGCCGGTCGAACCGATGGTGGATGATCCCAGCGCCTGATTCGGCGAGGGATCGGGCGCATAGATATCGAACGGGATCACGCCACCGCCGGAATCCGTCCCGGTGGTCAGCGTCAAGACCGATGTCGCGGCCGGTGTAAAGACGTTCTGGGTCGTATCGGGATTTGACTTCACCGCCATCGTATGGGCGTGCGCCGGCGTGCTCGCGCTGGTCAGCGCCACGGTTTCCGATCCGAAGGACTGGCCCATCAAGCGCGGGGTAAGGCCCTGGCCGGCGCCCTGGCCCATCGGCAGCGTGCCGCGCAGGTCGGGCAGCATGAAGGTCGTCTGGCCGTTCCCGCCATAGGTCGTGCCAAGCAGCGAGAACAGCGCGCTGAACTGCTGGATGGGCATGATCTGGCCAGCGCAGGCCATCCATCCTCGCGGCACGAAGTCGAAGGCGAAGAACTCAATCTGTCCAAGGAATGGCTGAGCCATTGCTGGGTGCTCCGTAAAAGAACAGGGTCAGGGACGCCGCGGATACAGGCCGGACATGGCGATGCAGTAGCGCAGCACGAGCGAAGGCTGGAGATTGAGGTGCGGCTGCGTATTACCGGCGGGGGTGATGGAGTTCGGTTGCAGCGTGGTATTCGGCGCCTCGGGGCTATAGACGTTGCCCTGGTTGCCGCCGCTGAGATCGCCGACGAACACGGTTGCCAGGACGTTGCCCGCCGGGGTGTTCACGGCGCCCGCGTCCTGTGTGGCGTTCAGGGAATGGCCATGGGACGGCATCGAGCCCTGGTCGATCGTGACGGTTTCTTCCCCGGCGGTCTCTCCCTGGTCATAGGTCTGTCCGCCCCGCAGGGTACCGTTGCCCAGTGCGACACGTCCCTGCAGGTCCGGCAGGGCGTATGTCACCCTGCCATCGCCGCCATAGGTGATGCCCAGCAACGAAAACAGGGCCGTGTTCTGCATGATGGGCATGATCTGGCCCGCGCAGTCAGCCCAGTTCTTGGGCGGGAAGCTATAGGGAAACAGCGTGATCTGACCAAGGAATGGTTCCGACATGATATCCGTATCCTGCAAGAGAGCCGCGTGGGGTGGATAACCGATCAGGCGTCATTGCCGCGGCGGATAAATTCCGGCCCAGCAGATGATGTAGTTCAGGACCTGAAACGGCTGCCGGTTCTCATGCGGCTGGTTCTGCCCCGTTGCCCCGATCGCCTGGGGCGACATCACCTGGTTGGCCCCGACGGGCGCATACAGGAAGGCCGCGGACTGGGCATTCACGGCCAGGGATTCCGTCGGTCCCGGCGTCGGTGTCGTGCCGGTCAGGCTTGACGCGAGGAACAGATGGTTGTGGGCGCCGACCTGGTTCGACAAAAGCGTGACACTTTCGGACCCGAGGACTTCGCCGATCACATACGACGACCCGCCCGGCTTCTGCCCCTGGCTCGCTGGCGCTCGGCCGTTCATGTTGGGGACGGCGAAAGTCTGCTGTCCGTCACCGCCATAGGTGGTGCCGATCAGGGAAAACAGCGAATCATATTGGGAGATTGGCTGGAGTGTACCATCGCACGCGAGCCAGCTATCCGGGACGAAATTGAAGCCGACCGCAATGATCTGGCCGATAAAGGGTTCTGCCACCGCGCGATTTCCTTCCCACTTGTTCTTGTACCACAACGTCAACGCGACTTGAAATATTATGTCATCGACTGACATCGCCGATTGTCTGCCCTGAAAGACGGCATTCAATCGCACTCAAGTCACGAGGCAACGTAAGGGGAGATTGCATACCGTCGCAACGGGAATCGTCAAACATGTAGAATTTTATTGGTGACAGGATATGAATCTGGAGTAGCGTTCCCGCACCAGGAACGGGGACTGGACACATAACGCTCTGTTGACGATATATTAACGAATCGTGGCCAGGCCGATAACGTGACTGGCACCGACGCTCAAGGCGCGGGACGCGGAATACCCGGTATCAGCGGGAATGACGGAAGGGAGAAAGACGCGTATGGCGAACCCCGGCGGATGGTGGCAGACACAGCGGTTTTCCTCAAAGGGAGACCCGGCGGCGCCTGAATCCGCGGGGTTCACGTTCGATCCCGCCTATACATTCCCGCTCGACCCCGCCGGCCCGCCCGGATGGCTCACGGCGCTGTCAGCCGGCGGGGAGACGACGTTCCATCGCAGTACGCATCCGGACGGTGACCGCCGCCAGGATAGCGCCGCCCCCGTGGTCGTGGCCGGCGCGGCGGGAATGACCTCGTTCAGCCTGGGCGCCTGGTCCTCCGCCCCCGTGACCTACGACCCGGTCCCGGGCGACACCGTCCCTCCGCCAGCCGATGACACGCCCCCGGCCGAGGCGGCACCTGGCACGGGCCGGACCTGGAGCATCGGCCAGCAGGTCGTGTTCATCGACGGCACCGTCTCGGACGTGGCGGTGCTCATGGCCGGCCTGAACCCCAACGTCCTGGCCGTGATCCTGCCGGACGAGACGGACGGCGTCGTCGCGATCGCCGACTGGCTCTCGGACCATGACGTCCACGACCTCGCCTCCATCGCGATCGTGTCCCATGGCGCCGAGGGCGTGCTGCTGCTGGGCTCCGCCGCGCTCGAGGCCACGACGTTGGACCGTTATGAGAGCGAGCTGGCCCGGATCGGCGCGGCGCTGGCCGATGATGGCGACCTATTGCTGTATTCCTGCGACGTCGGACGCAATGATGCCGGCGCCGCGTTCGTCGAACTGATTGCGGCCGCGACCGGCGCGGACGTGGCCGCGGCGTCGCACATGATCGGGTCGGCTGGTGGCGGCGGCACCTTCCTGCTGGATGTCAATTTCGGCCAGGTCGAAGCCGGAACACCCTTCACGGCGCTGGCGCAGGCCGCCTTCACCGATGAACTGGCGACGGCGGTCAACCAGCTTTACTACACCACAACCGGTGCCTCCTCGGGTTCGTCGGCCAATCGCGTAGCGCAGATCGGCGTCAACGGCACCGCCACGGTCGGTTCGCCGACGACCTTGCGCGATGCCAGCCAGGAGGCCGGCTGGATCAACGTCCCGTCGATAACGGTGGACCCGGCGGCCGGCAAGTTCTTTATCGTCAATAGCAACGCCGGCACCGCCGCCAGCATCCTGTCGGGCACGATCAATACCGCCAGCGCGCTGACGTCGCTGGTCAGCTACGCGGCCAACACGTACCGGATCGGCGACGTCACGATCGACCAGCCGAACCAGGACCTGTACTACACGCTGTTCCCGACCCAACTCGCGACACCGGCCGCCGACGTTGGCGTCTGGAAAATGAAGGAGAACGGGACCGGCGTCACGCAGGTCATCGGCGGCTACACCTCCGTTTCCGCCACCACCATTCCGAACGCGGTCGCGCTCGACCTGGCGAACAGCCTGGTCTGGTTCTCCGAGGGCGCAAACGTCGGCGCCAGCAGCCGGCTGCTGTTCGGGAATGTCGTCAGCGGGACGAAATCCGCCGCCGTGATCACCCATGCCACCGGCACGTTGATCCGCGACATCCTCGTTCACAACGGGACGCTGTACTACAGCACCGCCAACGGCGGCGCTGTCGGTGGCAACAACATCTTCGCCGTGCCCTATACCGTCACCGGCACCGGTGCTTCCGCCACGGCCACGATCGGCACCGTCTCGACGCTGTATGCCGGGGCCAACGCCGGCAATCCGGTCTCGATCGCGATCGATCCCGTCACCGGCCGGCTCTACAGCGCCGGCGCCTCCGTCATCTCGCCCAGTATACCCGATGTCGCGATCAATGTCGGCACGATCACCGGCGGCGGCGCGATGCAGACGATCTTCACGCAGGACAACGGCACCAGCGCGATCAACGGCGCCGGCCTGTTCTTCGAAAGCACGCCGACCGTCACCGCGACCGGTACCGTCACCCATGCCGTGGGCGGGTCCGCGGTCACGATCGCGGCCGGCGCCGGCGTCGTCAGCCCAAGCGGCTTCACCCTGAAATCCGCGACTGTCGCGATCACCGGCGGCAACTTCGTCAATGACGGAGACACGCTGACCGCGGTCACCGCCGGCACCAGTATCAGCGCGGTGTTCTCGGGCGATACGCTGACGCTCAGTGGCATCGACACCGCCGCGCATTACCAGCAGGTGCTGAAATCGGTCACCTACAAGTCGACCGCGGGCGATCCGACCAATGGCGGCGCCAACACCACCCGGACCGTCACCTGGACGGTGAACGACGGCGTGATCCTCAGCAGTTCGCCCACGACGACCATCAAACTGCAAGGCCTGCCCACCGTCGTCGCGGGCGGCACGGTCAGTTTCTCGGGCGGCGGGTCGCCGGTCACGCTCGCGAGCGGTTTGACCGTGACCGACCCATTCAGCGCAACACTCGTCGGCGCCACGATCGTGGTTGGCGGGCTTGTGTCGGGCGACGTGCTGAACTTCGTCAACCAGGGTGGAATCATCGGCAACTACGTGGCCGGGACCGGCACGCTCACCCTCGCCGGCACGTCCGCGCTCGCGACCTACCAGACCGCGCTGCGATCGGTCACCTACAGCTTCAATCCGGGCAACGGCGACCCGACCAATGGCGGCTCGGCCACCAGCCGCACCATCTCCTGGACCGTGAATGACGGGGCGGCATCCAGCGCCCTCGTTACCAGCGCCCTGAACGTCGTCCATGTGGCGCCGACCATCACCACCTCGGGCACGGTCACCTTCGGCACCGGCCATCCGAACCCGGCGCTTGATCCGACATTGACGGTCACCGCGCCCAACAGCTTCGGGTTGCTGCATGGCGCCACCGTCACCATCACCGGCGGCAACTTCCTGGGGGAGAGCGACGTCCTGACCGCGACCACGCTCGGGACATCCATCAGCTTCGTCTATAACCCGAGCCTGAACATCGGCACGCTTTCCGGCTCCGACACGGTCGCGAACTACCAGGCGGTGCTGCGGTCGGTGACGATTTCGTCCGGCATCATCGATCCGACGAATGGCGGCGCGAACCCGACCCGCACCATCGCCTGGGTCGTGAACGATGGGGTCCTGAACAGCGCCACGTCCAACAGCTTCGCCGAGGCGGCGGTCTGCTTCGCCGAGGGCACCGGGATCGCGACACCACGCGGTGACGTGGCGGTCGAGGCCCTGCGGCCCGGCGATCCGATCCTGACACACCCGGGCGCCGAACGTCGGATCAAGTGGGTCGGGCAGCGCCAGATCGACCTGGCGCGCCTGGGCCATCCGCGGCATCTGCAGCCGATCCGCATCCTGGCCGGTGCCTTCGCCCCGGGCATCCCGGCCCGCGACCTGCGCCTGTCCCCCGCCCATGCGGTGCTGCTGGACGGGGTCCTGGTGCCGGTGGAGTTGCTGATCAACGGTGCCAGCATCATCCGCGACACGGCCTGCCGGACGGTCACCTATCACCACGTCGAACTGGATACCCATGACGTGCTGCTGTCCGAGGGGCTGGCGACGGAAACCTACCTCGACACCGGCAACCGGACGTTCTTCGCCAATGCCGAGGGGCCGGTCCAGTTGCATCCCCACCTGGGTCTGGTCACGCGCACCGATGCGTCCTGCGCGCCATTCGCCATCGACCCGGCGACGGTCGAGCCGCTGTGGCACCGGCTGCGCGCCCGAACCGCGGCCCTCGGACCGCGCGTGCCGGACCGGAATGATACGACCCGCGATCCGGACCTGCATGTGATGGTCAGCGGCCGCCGCCTGAACCCGGTGTCCCGCGCCGATGGTCGTTACGTGTTCATCCTGCCCGCGAGCGACCAGCCCGTGATGCTCGTGTCCCGCTCGGCCGTCCCCAGCGACGCCCGCCCCTGGCTGGGGGATCATCGCGCCCTCGGCGTGATGATGGCCCGCCTGACGCGGCGCGGCCTGGATGGCGCGCGCCACCCGATCCCGCTGGATCACGCCGACCTGAACATCGGCTGGTGGGCGCCGGAACGGCACGGCAAGGACACGCTGCGCCGTTGGACAACCGGACGCGCGGTCCTGCCGCCGCATCCGGGCCCATCGGTGCTGGAGATCGAGATCGGCGCCACGCTGGACTACGCGCTGGAAGCCGCGGTCCGGCGCCTCGCGGCTTAGCAGGGAACGGCGGGTGCGCGCCTTCCAGTCCGGCGGCGCGCCCCTGCTTCCGCCGGCATGAGCCGGACGGATTTCGGTACTTTAATGCAATGGTATGTCATTGTTCCGGGTGCCGCGCGTGGTCGTGGGTAACTCCGAATCCGGAATTGCCTCGCCTCCTGTCGGCATGGATCCGCATCGAAAAGCGGAATGAAAAAGACGCCATCTGGCCTCCGGAAACGACCGATAACGTTGCCAAAGGATGTGTAATACACTACCACCGGAACAGGCGCCAAAATGAAAAGGCCTGACCAATGAGGATCGTATTCCAGGCCGCGACCGGCACCGCCGGTCGTGAATTGTGGGTGACCGATGGCACCGCCGCCGGCACATCCTTGCTGCTGGACATCGACCCCGGGACCTCATCATCCGGCCCCATGCTCTTTACCGGCGTCGGCGGCGGTCGCCTGGTATTCACGGCCTACACTGGCGCGGAAGGGCGGGAGCTTTGGGTGACCGACGGCACCGCCGCCGGCACGTCCCTGCTCGCGGACATCGCTTCCGGCCCCAACAGCAGCTATAGTGGCCGCTTCACCTCGATCGGTGGCGGGCGCGCGCTGTTTTCCGCCAACGACTCGGTCCTGGGCAGTGAACTCTGGATCACCGATGGCACCGCCGCCGGGACATCCTTGCTGAAGGACATCAATACCACCGGGCCTGGCTACGGTTCCAACCCCCAGAGCTTCACCGTCCTCGGCAACGGCCTCACGGTCTTCAAGAGCTACACATCGTCCGGTGGAGACGAACTGTGGGTGACCGACGGCACAACCGCCGGCACGTCCCTGGTGATGGACGTAGACCCCAGCAACCACACGACCTCGATCCGCGAAATGGTCGGGATCGGGGCCGGGCGCGCCTTGTTCAGCGGCAACGACGGCACGACCGGGTTCGAACTGTGGATCACCGACGGGACCACCGCCGGCACGTCCCTGCTGATCGAGATCGCCAGCGGCGGGACCTCGTCCCGGCCATCCTACTTCCATGCCGTCGACAACGACACCATCCTGTTCTCGGCCTACGACGCCACGAACGGCCGGGGATTGTGGGTGACCGACGGCACCGCCGCCGGCACGTCCCTGCTGGCCGACCTCGATCCCGGTACGAATGCTGGCTACGCGTACCAGTTCACCCCCCTCGGCAATGGCAGGATCGTCTTCGCCGCCACCACCGAGCTGCACGGGTATGAGCTTTGGGTGACCGACGGAACCACGGCGGGGACGTCCCTGCTGATGGATATCTACCCGGGGACCAGTGGTTCCTACGTCTATGACCTCGTGGCGCTGGGCAATGGCAAGGCCGTCTTCGCGGCCGAAGACGATGTCCACGGCCAGGAGCTTTGGGTGACCGACGGCACCGCCGCCGGCACCAGCCTGCTGCTTGATATTTACGGCGGCATTCAATCGAGCCAACTGGAGAACTTCAGGTCGATCGGCGGCGGAAAGGTCATCTTTGCCGCCGATAACGGCATCAACGGCACGGAACTCTGGATCACGGACGGCACCGCCGCCGGCACGTCGATGCTGAACAACATCGAGACGGCGACCGCGCCCCTGTCCAGCGCACCGGATAACTTCCTCTCGCTTGGCAATGGCCAGTCGATCTTCGACGCGCTCAGCATCACGTCCGGACGAGAATTGTGGGTGACCGACGGCACGACCGCGGGAACCTCCCTGCTCGCCGACATCCGCCCCGGCGCGTCCAGCACCAGCTTCCGCCCGTCCTCCCTGCTGGATACAGGAACGGCGCTGGTCATCGCGGATGACGGGACGAACGGCCGCGAACTCTGGGTAACCGACGGCACCGCGGCAGGCACGTCCCTGCTGGTGGCCATCAACCCCGGCCCCGGCAGCGCAATCTTCAACGCCCCCGTTTCGCTCGGCGCCGGGACCGCGGTGTTCAGCGCCTATACCGGGACCGATGGCTATGAGCTGTGGGTCACCGACGGCTCCGCCGCCGGCACATCGATGGTGCTCGACATCAATCCAGGCGCCGCGGGCAGCGATCCGCTGGCGTTCGTATCCCTTGGTAATGGATCAGCGCTGTTCTCCGCCTCTGATCCCACCAACGGCCGCGAACTCTGGATCACCGATGGTTCGGCCGCCGGAACATCGCTGCTGCTTGATATCGACCCGGGCGTCGCTGCATCCACCCCACAGATGCTCACCGTGCTGGGCAACGGACTGACGGTGTTCCGCGCCCAGACCGCCGCGGACGGCAATGAAATCTGGGTCACCGACGGAACCGCCCTCGGCACCTCCCTTCTGGTGGATATCATCCCCGGCGCGACCGGCTCCACGCCCAACCGGCTGACGGCGATCGGCGGCGGCAAGGCCATCTTCGAGGCCGACTCCCTCATCTACGGGATCGAGTTGTGGGTCACCGACGGCACCACCGCCGGCACCTCCATGCTGCTCGACATCCAGCCAGGCAATGGCTCAAGCGTCTTCGCCGGCCACGTACCGGCGGCACTTGGCAACGGCAAGGCCATCTTCGCGGCCTACAACAGCACATACGGGCATGAGCTCTGGGTGACCGACGGCACGACGGCGGGCACATCCCTGGTCACCGATATCCTGGCGGGCAATGCCTCCGGTGAGCCCCGCGAGCTCGCCAGCCTGGGCAACGGCCAGGCCCTGTTCTCCGCCTACCAGCCCGGCGTCGGAAGAGAGCTTTGGGTAACCGACGGGACCGCCGCCGGCACGTCCCTGGTGATGGACATCGTCGCCGGCGGCTACGGTTCCAGCCCCGACCATTTCTCCTTGCTGGAGCCAGGGCGGATGCTGTTCTCCGCCTATACTCCCGGATATGGAACGGAAGCCTGGGTCACCGACGGGACCGCGGCGGGAACGTCCCTGCTGCTGGATATCCGGGCCGGTGATCACGCGTCCTCGCCCGAGGGTTTCACCGTCGTCTGCTTCGCCGCCGGGACCCGGATCGCGACACCGTCCGGCGAGGTGGTGGTGCAGGATGTCCGCTCCGGGGACATGATCCTGACGGCCGCGGGGACGGAGCGTCCGGTCACCTGGGTCGGGCAGCGGCACATCGACATCGCCCGCCATCCGGACCCGAGGCAGGTCAGCCCGATCCGCATCCTGGCCGATGCCTTCGCCCCCGGCGTGCCGGCCCGCAACCTGCGCCTGTCGCCAGCCCATGCCGTGCTGCTGGACGGCGTGCTGGTGCCGGTGGAACTGCTGGTCAACGGCACGACCATCACCCAGGAGACCGCCTTCCAGGCCGTCACCTATTTCCATATCGAGTTGGAAACGCATGACCTCCTGCTGGCCGAGGGCCTGGCGGCGGAAAGCTACCTCGACACCGGCAACCGGACGTTCTTTGCCAATGGCGGCGGGCCGATCAAGCTGCACCCGACCTTGTTGGGCCAGGATCGCGCCGGTGCCTCCTGCGCGCCCTTTGCCATCGATCCCGCAACGGTGGAGCCGCTCTGGCATCGCCTGGCCGAGCGGGCGGTCACGCTGGGGTATGCGGCGCCCGGAGCCGGAACGACGTCCGATGCCGATCCGCACATCATGATCGGGGATCGCCGCCTGAACCCTGTGTCGCGCACGAACGGGCGCGCCGTGTTCATGGTGCCGCCGACCGACCGGCCGGTGACGCTCGTGTCCCGTGCCGCCGAGACGCGGCCCTGGATCGCCGACCACCGCCGCCTGGGCGTGATGGTCGCCCGGATCACCCTGCGCCATGGCGATGGATCGGTGACGTCCATCCCGCTCGACCATCCCGAGCTGATCGAAGGCTGGTGGGCGCCGGAGTGGCACGACGCCACCGCGCTGCGCCGCTGGACCCAGGGACAGGCCGCACTGCCGATCGAGACAAAAGGCCCCGTCGTGCTGGAGATCGAGATCGGCGGCACGCTGGAGTATGCCCTGGAGGCGGAACCGGTGCCGCTCCACTTGGCGGCCTGACGCCGCGGCGGAAACACCACTGTCCCGACCAAGCCAGAAGCGGCAGAGTGGCGGCACGATCGCATCGACAAGGAACGAGTCCCCGCATGACCGCGCGTATCACCAGCGAAGGGGACTCCGCCCCGCCCTATTCCGTACAGGCTTCTCCGGGCTTTACGGCCTGGCTGCACCAGACGAATGGCTCGATCGCCGTCACCACCTATCAGATCGGCAAGCTGTTCCTGATCGGCGCCCCGGCCACCGACCGCCTGAGCGTGACCGAGCGCACCTTCCAGCGCTGCCTCGGCGTCGCGGTGGTGGGGCGGAGCCTGTATCTCGCCGGCCTGAACAACATCCTGCGGTTTGAGAACATCATTCCGAGCGGCCAGCAACTGGAAGGCCATGACGCGGTCTTCGCGCCCCGGGTCTCCTGGTACACCGGCGACGTCTTCGCCCATGATGTCGGCGTGCTGCCCTCCGGCCGGCCGATCTTCGT
>CANJSR010000062.1 GCA_947476855.1 Acetobacteraceae bacterium | reverse complement strand
GACTGAGCATGCACGCTGCGGGTCGGGTTGCCGACGCGCGACTTCCCGCTTTCGCCGTGCGTGATCAGGATCGTCTTGGCCAGCCCCGCCTCGATCGCCGCCGCCGCGTGGCGGACATGGATCATGAAGGAGCATCCGCCGACCGCGGTCCCATCGACCCAGGTCGGCGTGATGCCGAGGTAATGGGCCAACTGCACCGGCGTTTCATTGGCGCAGGCGATCCCGTCGATGTCCTTGGGCCGCAACCCGCAATCCGCCATCGCGTTCAACGCGGCGTCGGCGTGCAACTGGATCTGCGACAGCTCGGGGATCACGCCGAGCCTGGTGGTTTCCGCGGCGCCTACCACCGCGACTGCATTTCTGCGCATCGGTCAGCCTTTCACCGGACGGAACAACGGAAGGGTGATGTCGTCGTTCTGCTTCTCGAAGACGACCTCCAGCTCCATGTCGAGCTGCAATGCCTCGGGCGTTTGTTCGCATTCGACGATGTTGGTCATCATCTTCACGCCCTCGGCCAGCTGCACGACCGCGATCGCATAGGGCGGCGTGAAGCCGGGCACCGGACGATGGTGGATGACGTAGCTCCAGAGGATCGCGCGACCGGACGCCTTGAAGACGCTGACATGGCGCGACCCGCAGGACGGGCAGAAGGGCCGGGGCGGGAAGTAGACATGGCCGCAACCGTCGCAGCGTTGCAGCCTGATTTCGTTTTCCTTGCAGCCATCCCAGAAATGCTGTGTCTCGGGCGTGGGTTGTGGCAAGGCTCTGCCGGGAGCAGCCATGTGTCGGTTTCCTCCGTTGCGTTCTGGTTGCGGGTGAAATCAGGCGGCGGGCTGGCGCCGGCCGGCGATGTAGGACACGCCGCTGGGGCCGACTTCCTCGGCGTGCACGGTGCCGGCGGGTACCGCGCACCATTCCCCAGGCCCGTAGGTCCGCCGCTCTCCGCCCATGACAAGCGTGATGGCACCCGCGGTGGCCAGGATGCGAGCGTCGAAGTCATGGGTGTGGTCGGGGTTGACGGTGTTGGGCGCCATGTCGCGGGCGACGATCTCGTAGCCATCCTGGCGCAGCATCGCCTCGAATTGCGCGCGATCCATGGTCTGTATCCTGTCCAACGTTTCCGCCGGCACGTTACGGTGCCCCCGCGATGTCGGCAACCCGCGCCCCAGACCCTCGCGCGCCAGACCCTCGCGCGCCAGACCCTCGCGCGCCAGACCCTCGCGCCCCCGGCCCCTTCGCCCCCGCTGGCACCGCCGGGACGGTGTCGCCTCTTGTCCCCGGGGGCCATGTTGCCTACTGGGCAGGGGCACCAAGCTCAGGTCCCCGCCATGCCCACGATCCGCGCCCTGCAACTCCTGGCCGACCGCGATGTCGCCCTGACCAACCCGGAAGCCCCGCCGCCCCCCGGCGCCGGCCAGGTGCAGATCCGCATCCGCGCCGTCGGGCTGAACCATATCGATGTCTGGGGCCTGCGCGGCATGGCCTTCGCCAAGCGGCTCTATCCTTTGGCGATGGGCGCGGAGGCGGCGGGAGAGATCACCGCCATCGGCCCCGATGTGACCAACGTGATGGTGGGCGACCGGGTCGTGCCGTTCTCCGCCCTGACCTGCGGGACCTGCCGGCAATGCCTGCGCGGCCGCGATAACCTGTGTGAGAACGTGGCCGGCGTCCGCGGCTTCCACGTCGACGGCTTCGCGCAGGAACTGACCAACCACCCCGCCCGTCTGGTCGTGAAGATCCCCGATGGAGTCGCGATGGGCGATGCCGCCTGCGTGGCCGTCGCCTATTCGACGGTCGAGCACATGCTGTTCGACAACGCTCAGCTTGAGCCGGGCGAATGGGTGCTGGTGCATGCTGGCGGGTCGGGCATCGGCTCGATCGCCATCAAGATCGCCAAGTCGATCGGCTGCACGGTGATCACCACGGTCGGCAGCGCGGACAAGGCCACCAAGGCCAGGGCGCTCGGCGCCGATCACGTCATCAACTACCGTGAGGACCGGTTTGAGGGCGTGGTCCGCAAGCTGACCGGCAAGAAGGGCGTCGATGTCGTGTTCGAGCATGTGGGCGCCGACACCTGGCAGGGATCTTTGCTGTCGATGCGGCGCGGCGGCCGGCTGGTGACCTGCGGGGCGACGTCGGGTCCGTCAGCGTCGATCAACCTGATGCAGTTGTTCCAGCAGCAATACCGGATCATCGGGTCCTTCGGCGCGCCGCTGTCGGCCCTGTCCCGCGCGCTGGACCGGATCAAGAGCGGCGTAACCCCGGTGATCGACACGGTCTACCCGCTGGAGGATTTCCGCGCCGGCGTCGAACGGCTGGAGCACCGGGATGTCTTTGGGAAGCTCCTGGTGGAGCTTTAGGCCCGGATGGTGGGGGCTGATGACCGTGATCCCGTGCCCAACGAACTCCCTCCCCCCTTGAGGGGGAGGGCTGGGGTGGGGGGTAAGCAGCGGTACGGGACTGGGGGGTTGCTACCCCTCCCCCCAACCTCGGTCCGCTTTGCGGCCCAAGCCCTCAAGGGGAGGGGGGACTATTCCGGACCAACCGTCCCCCGGATGCCCATCCCGCACATCCACCCCTGGCACCCCACCGGTCCCCTCGCGCCATCTGCCCACCCCCAGCCATGAACCGGTTCCGCGCCCAGTTCGGCCTACGCCTGCTCCGCCTCAAGCACATGCTGACGCGGTATGGGGACCGCATCCTCGGCCGCCTCGTGAAGTGGCTGCTCGCGGCTCTGCGGCTGACCAACCCCGACCGCGCCTCCGCCCTCTGCGGCGCTCTGGCCCGCCGTGTCGGCCCCTTTCTGCCGGCCCACCGCATCGGCCAGGCCAACCTCCGCGCCGCCTTCCCCGACAAGGACCCCGCCTGGATCGAGGCCACCCTGCGGGAAGCCTGGGACAATCTCGGCCGCGTCGCCGGGGAATACGTGCATCTCGGCACGCTCGCCCGGTTCGATCCCGCCCGTCCCCAGGACAGCCGCATCCGCACCGGTTCCATCCCGCTGTTCGAGGAACTGCTGCACGACGGCAAGCCCGCGCTCTGCTTCTCGGCCCATCTCGGCAACTGGGAAATCCCGGCCGTCGCGGTCACGCGCCACGGCATGGACACCGCCGTCGTCTACCGCATGCCCAACAACAAGGCGGTGGCGAAGGAGATCATCCGCATCCGCGCGCCCCTGATGGGGAAGCTCATCCGCACCCGCGCCCAGGCAGCGCTGGAGATGGCGGCGGCGCTCTCGGCCGGGCTGCATCTGGGCATGCTGGTCGACCAGCATTTCTCCCGCGGGGTCGACGTCACGTTCTTCGGGCGGCGGTGCAAGGCCAATCCCTCGATTGCCCGCCTGCTGCGGCGCTTCGACTGCCCGGTCGTCGGCATCCATGTCGTCCGCCGCCCCGACCAGACCTTCGACGTGATCGCCGAGGGTCCCTTCGAGATGCCGCGCGACGCGGAGGGCGCCGTGGATGTCGAGGCCGCGACCCAGGCGATGATCACGATCGTGGAGGGCTGGATCCGCGAGAACCCGGGCCAATGGCTGTGGTTTCACCGCCGCTGGCGATGATCGCGCTCGCCCCCCTGACGGACGGCGCGCATGATCGCCATATTTCGGGCATGCCAGCCTGTCATGCTGGCGCCTTACCAGCAGGAGGCCGTTTGCCATGATCCGTCTCGTGACCCTCTCCTTCGCCACCGCCCTGCTGGCCGGTGCGATCGCCGCGCCGGCCGCCTCCCAGTCCACCATGGGCACCGCCAATATCGGCCCCGCCGACACCCGGTCGGAGGTCGCGCCGACCCTGCCCACCCCGCCCCTGGGTGAGAACGCACCGCCCTCCGCCTTCCTCCGCGCGGCGCAGGGCGCCCTGATCGCCGGCCGCAACGGGGAAGCGCAGGAGGCGCTGGAGCGTGCCCAGACCAGGCTGCTCGACCGTTCGGTGCCGCTGTTCCAGACCAACAACCCCAGCGAGAATCCCGCCGTCGGGCAAATTCGGGAGGCTTTGCGTTCCCTCTCGCAGGGTGACCGGGAAGGGGCGAGCCGCCACATCCAGACCGCCATGGCGACGGCGGACCAGACGGCGCAGTAGCCGCTATGCGCGCCCTATCCTCCGTATCCACCCTCCCGCAATTGAGTCGGGCGACGCTCCGCCTGGCGTTGGGCGTCCTGCTGGCCGTCCTGGCGTTGTCGGTCGCGACCCCTGGTCCCGCCGAGGCGCGGGTCTCGGTCGGGATCGGCGTGGGCGTGCCGTTATACGGGCCGAGCTATTATGGGCCGGCGCCGTATTATTATCGGCCGCCGGTGTATGTGGCGCCGCCGTGGGTTCCTCCGCCGGTGATCTATGCGCCGCCGCCCGTGATCTTTGCCCCGCCGGGATACGTCGCGCCGCCTTATTCTCAGCCGTCCTATCCGCCGGCGTATTCCCAGCCGGTCACCCCCGGCGTGCCGCCCGGTTTCATCGCGCCGCCTGGCTTCAACGCCGGTTCGGCGCCGGCACGGATGCAGATCTGCGACGCGGGGGCCTATCAGTGCCCGATGGAGCGGCCCTCGACCCCCGATGCCGGATGCTTCTGCCGGGGCAATGACGGCCAGCAGAAATGGGGCCGCGTGCGGTGACGGCGGCGCATGGGCGCTGAACGGCCGCCGCCGCCCACCGAACACGCGGCGATCGAAGACTACGCGCTGATCGGGGATTGCCGGACCGCGGCCTTGGTCGGGCGGAACGGGTCGATCGACTGGCTGTGCTGGCCCCGCTTCGACAGTCCCGCGTGTCTTGCCGCGCTTCTCGGCACGCCCGACAACGGGTGCTGGCGGATTGCCCCCGCGGAGCCCGTCATCCGGACCACCCGCCGCTATCGCGGTGACACGCTGGTGCTGGAGACGGTGTTCGAAACGGCCTCCGGTTCGGCGGCCCTGATCGACCTGATGGCCCCCGGCCAGCCGGCGGTAATCCGCATCGTGGAGGGCCGGACCGGTGCGGTGCCCATGCGGTCCGACCTGATCCTGCGCTTCCAGTACGGCGCCATCGTCCCCTGGGTCACGGCGGCGGAGTGGGGCATCCATGCCATCGCCGGCCCCGACCGGGTCGTGCTGGCCGCGGATGTCCCCGTCCTCGGCCGCGGCATGACGACCGTCGCCGATTTCACCGTCCGCGCCGGCGATCGTATCCGCTTTGTCCTGGCCCATGGCGAGTCGCATCTGCCCCCCGTCAGCCCGCCCGACCCGGATGCCGCCCTGCGCGAAGCCGAGGAACAGGGCGCCGCCTGGTCCGCCCGCGGACAGGTTGGAGGCCCATGGGCTGATGCGGTGCGGCGGTCGCTGCTGACGCTCAAGGCGCTCAGTCATCGCGCCACCGGCGGCATGGTGGCGGCCCCTACGACATCGCTGCCCGAATGGATCGGCGGGGAGCGCAACTGGGACTACCGCTATTGCTGGCTGCGCGATTCGACCTTCGCCCTGCGCGCCTTGCTGCGCGCCGGCCATCGGGAGGAAGCGCGCGCCTGGGGCGCCTGGCTGCGGCGCGCGGTCGCGGGATCGGCCGAACAGATGCAGGTCCTGTACGGGCTGGCCGGGGAGCGGTCCATCATCGAATGGCAGGTGCCGTGGCTGGCGGGCTACCGGGATTCCCGCCCCGTGCGGATCGGCAACGCGGCCAGCACGCAGGTCCAGCTTGATGTGCATGGGGAGCTGCTGGACGCCCTGCACCGGGAGATCGAACTGGACCTGGTCCGGGCCGAGGAATCCTGGGGCCTGATCCGCGCGCTGGTCGAGCATTTGGAGACCATCTGGGACCGCCCCGATGAGGGGATCTGGGAGGTGCGCGGCGCCTCCCGCCACTTCACGTTCTCCAAGGCCATGGCCTGGGTCGCGTTTGATCGCGCGGTCCGGTTGATGGAGCGGCACGACCTGCCAGGGCCGCTCGATCGCTGGCGGGCGGTGCGGGCGCGCATTCATGCCCTGGTGTGCGAGGAAGGCTACGACGCTCGCCTCGGCTATTTCACGCAGTCCTTCGGGTCGGGGACGCTGGACGCGAGCCTTCTGTTGCTGCCCAGCTTCGGCTTCCTGCCCGCCGATGACCCCCGGATGCGCGCCACGATCGAGGCCATCGGCCGCGACCTGACCGCCGATGGCCTGATCCTGCGCTACCGGACCGAGGACACCGATGACGGGCTGCCGGTAGGGGAGGGCGTCTTCCTCGCATGCAGCTTCTGGTACGCCGACGCCCTGGCCGCCCTCGGCCGGCGGGAGGAAGCGCGGGCGCTGTTCGAGCGGCTGCTGTCACTCCGCAACGATGTCGGCCTGCTGGCCGAGGAATACGACCCCGTCGGCCGCCGCCAGTTGGGCAATTTCCCCCAGGCGTTCTCGCATCTGGCGCTGGTGAATACGGCGTTGACGCTGGACGGGGAGCCCTGACGCCCGGATGGCCACCGCCAACGCGCCCCGTCGAACGCAAGCGGCTTTCCTTGGGTCGATGTGCCCCATCCTCACGACTGGCGAACCCGCCCCCGCCGCACCATAGTCCAGATCAGCTTGATCCGGACCATCCATCCATGAGCTTCCGCTCCCTCTACCGTCACGGCTTTGCTCGAGTCGCCGCCTGCACGACGGTCACCGCCCTCGCGGACCCGGCCCGCAACGCGCGCACGGTCCTGGACGTGGCCGCCGACCTGCACCAACAGGCCGTGGCCGTCGCCGTGTTTCCGGAACTCGGCCTGTCCGGCTACTCGATCAGCGACCTGCTGCAACAGACCGCCCTGTTGGACGCGGTGGAAGACGCGATCGAGGCGATCATCGCCGGGTCCGCCACGCTCATGCCGCTGCTGCTGGTCGGCGCGCCCATCCGCCACCAGGGCGCGCTGTATAACTGCGCTTTGGCCATCCAGCGCGGCCGGCTGCTTGGCGTCGTGCCGAAAATCCATCTGCCCAACTACCGGGAATTCTACGAACCGCGCCACTTCGTCTCCGGCGACGGCACCGAAGGCGGCGCGATCACGATCCGAGGCCACCAAGCCCCCTTCGGCCCCGACCTGCTGTTCGCGGCCGAGGACCTCCCCGACCTGGTCGTCCACGCCGAAATCTGTGAGGACGTCTGGGTCCCCAACCCACCCAGTGGCGACGCGGCGGTGGCTGGCGCGACCGTGCTGACCAACCTGTCCGCAAGCAACATCACCATCGGCAAGGCGGAGACCCGCCGCCTGCTCTGCCGGTCCCAGTCCGCCCGCTGCCTCGCCGCCTATCTGTACGCCGCCGCCGGCACGGGAGAGTCCACGACCGACCTGGCCTGGGACGGCCAGGGCTCGGTGTTCGAGAACGGCGTGACGCTCGCGGAAACCGAACGCTTCCCCACGGACAACCAGGCCGCCATCGCCGATATCGACCTGGACATGCTGCGCCAGGAACGGTTGCAGATGGGATCATTCGATACCAACCGCCGGCGCTCCGCTCGCGCATGGCGACGCATCGGGTTCACCGTGGCTGCGCCCACCGGAGATGTCGGCTTCCACCGCAAGATGGAACGTTTCCCCTTCGTGCCAGCCGATATCGCGCGATTGGAACAGGATTGTTTCGAGGCGTACAATATCCAGGTCTCCGGCCTGGTGCAGCGCCTGCGCGCGATTGGCGTCAAGAAGGTGGTGATCGGCATCTCCGGCGGGCTGGATTCGACGCATGCGCTGATCGTCTGTGCCCAGGCCTTCGATCTTCTGGGCCTGCCGCGCACCAACATCCTCGCCTACACGATGCCGGGGTTCGCCACGTCCGATCATACCAAGGGCAACGCGATCCGGCTGATGTCATCCCTGGGAGTCACCTGGGCCGAACTCGACATCCGCCCCGCTGCGATCCAGATGCTCGGCGATATCGGGCATCCCTATTCGGATGGCCAGAACGTCTACGACATCACGTTCGAGAACGTGCAGGCCGGCCTCCGCACCGATTATCTGTTCCGGCTGGCGAACCACAATGACAGCATCGTGATCGGCACGGGCGATCTGTCCGAACTCGCGCTCGGCTGGTGCACCTATGGCGTCGGCGACCAGATGGCGCACTACAACGTCAATGCCGGCGTGCCGAAGACGCTGATCCAGCATCTGATCCGCTGGATCATCGGGTCTCGCAAATTTGCCGATGACGTGCTGGCGACGCTGGACGCGATCGTTTCAACCGAGATCTCCCCCGAGCTTGTGCCCGCGGGCGAAGGCGAGGCGCCGCAGAGCACCGAAGCCAAGATCGGCCCCTATGCGTTGCAGGATTTCACCCTGTTCTACATCCTGCGCTACGGCTTCGTGCCGTCAAAGGTCGCGTTCATGGCGCTGTACACGTGGGAAGACGCAACGCGCGGCGACTGGCCGCCGCACTTCCCACCCGAACGGCGCAAGGCATACGACCTGCCGACGATCCGGCATTGGATGGAGGTGTTCCTCCGCCGATTCTTCGCATTCAGCCAGTTCAAGCGCAGCGCGATGCCGAACGGCCCGAAGGTCAGCGCCGGCGGGTCCCTGTCGCCCCGCGGCGACTGGCGAGCGCCGTCCGATGGCAACGCGGTGGTCTGGTTGGCGGAACTGGAGAAGAACGTGCCGAAATCAGGGTAGCTTCGTCTTGGTGGGCGCAGGCCCACCACCCACGGCTTTTGTTGTCCAGATCAGCAAAGCCATGGGCCCCAGCATGACGAAGGGGGCGGATACCGGGCCCGCAACGACCATTCCGCGGCACCATTGAGCCGGCATCACCCCTGCAACACAGCCTCATACACATCCAGCGTCGCTTCCTGCATCGCCCGCACGGTCGGCACCGCGGCCCGCGCACGTGCCCCCAACGCCGCACGCTGCGCCGTATCCATCGCCAGCACCCGGGCGATGGCGGCGGCCAGAGCCTCCGGGTCACCCGGGGTCACCCGCCAGCCGGTTTCCCCCTGCACCACCGTTTCCACCGGCCCGCCCAGGTCGGCGGCGATGACGGGGCGAGCCATCGCCTGAGCCTCGATCACCACGCGGCCGAAGGCTTCCGCCTGGGTGGAGGCATGGACGACCACATCCGACAGCATGAAGGCCGCGGGCATATCGTCGCATTGCCCGACCATCCGGACGCGATCGGCGATGCCCAGGACCTCGGCCTGTTTCCGCAGGGTCTCGGAATAATGCCGCCGCCCCTGGTCGGAGCCGACGAGCACGCAGCAGACATCGCGGCGCTCCAGCCGAGCGATCGCGTCCAGCAGGATGCCGTGGCCCTTCCAGGCGGTCAGGCGGCCGGGCAGGACGACGGTCGGCGCGCCATCCGGCAGGCGCCAGGTCTGCGCCAGCTTGGCGATCCGGTCGTGGGAAACGCGGGCTGGATCGAAGATGGCGGGGTCGACGCCGCGGGGAATGATCCGCAGCCGTTCCGGCGGCACCGCGTGCTGCTGGGTGACCAGGTCGGCAATGAAACGGCTGGCGGCGATGACGATCTCACCCCGTGCCATCACGGAATTGTATTGGCGCTTGAACGGCGTGCCTTCGCTGTAGGTGCCGTGATAGGTGGTCACGAAATGCGCCCCGGTCCGCTGGCAGGCGAACCAGGCGGACCAGGCCGGCGCCCGCGACCGCGCGTGGACGATCGAGACGTTGTTCGCCCGGATCACCTCCGCCAGCCGTTCCGCGTTGCGCCAGATCGACCAGGGGTTCTTCGTGTTCAGCGGCAGGGTGATATGGCGGCCGCCGGCGTGCTCGATCATCGGGGCCATGCGGCCGCCGGCGCTGGCGACCAAAGCGGTGCCCTCGGCCTGGGCGATGGCGCGGGTGATCTCGACCGTGCCGCGTTCCACCCCGCCCGTTTCCAGGGAGGGCAGAACCTGCAGCACGACGGGCGAATCGGAACGGGTGGACATCGGATCAGGCTATCACGGTTCCGCCAGACCCGGCATGCGGTGACCCGTCGCTCCTTGGGGCGCCATTGATTGGGATCAATGCGCCCGGGACGATTTTCGCGCAGGAGAAGCCGAGGTCAAGGGAGAAACCCAATGCTTGCATCCGATATCATGACCCACGACGTGATCACCATCGGTCCTGAGGCCGATATTGCCGACGCCGTGTCCCTCATGCTCACGCATCGGATCAGTGCGCTGCCGGTGGTTCGGGACGGGGCGGTGGCCGGCATCCTGTCCGAGGGAGACCTGCTGCGGCGGGCCGAGACGGGGACCGAGCCGAAGCGCTCCCGCTGGCTGGAATTCGTGACATCGCCCGAGCGGATGGCGAGCGACTATGTCCGCGGTCATGCCCGCAGGGTCGAGCATATGATGACTCATCCCGTGATCACGGTGGACGCCGAGACACCGATGTCGGAGGTCGCGGCGCTGCTGGAGTCCAAGGGAATCAAGCGCGTGCCGGTGACGTTCAACGGAAGGCTGGTCGGGATCGTCAGCCGAGCGAATCTGCTGCGGGCGCTGGCGAGCAGGTTGCAGCCGCATGCGGAACCGGACCGGTCCGATGACCGGAAGATCCGTCAGGCCTTGGAGGCTGAGCTGCGCGGCCAACCCTGGGCGCCGTCGATCGGCCAGTTCAACATCGTGGTTGAGGATGGGGTGGTCCACCTTTGGGGCTGGCTGCCGCCGTCGGCCGAACGGAAGGCTCTGGTTGTGGCGGCGGAGAATGTGCCGGGCGTGAAGGGCGTGGTCGACCATCTGCTCGCGGTGCCGCATAGCGCTTTGTAGGTGGCGGCTGGGTTGGTTCGGCTCACCGAGCCGCGCCGCCCGTCGTAGCGGACGAAGGTCCACTATCCAGGACTTTGGCGTTGGCAACAGGGGAAAGCCGTGGGTCCCGGCCCTTCGGCCGGGATGACGCGGGTGTGGGGTGACGGGGCCAGCACGATGGGGAGCGGGTCGCCCCGCGTCCGATTGCGGCCCACCGGAGCGCGCCGCCCGTCGTAGCGGACGAAGGTCCGCTATCCACGACTTTGGCGTTGGCAACAGGGGAGGCCGTGGGTCCCGGCCCTTCGGCCGGGATGATGCGGGTGTGGGGTGACGCGTTCTGCGCGCCCGTTCAGAACCCGTAGGCGACCTCGCGCGTGTTCCCCCGCTTCAGGTTCTGGAACCGAGCCATCGCCAGCAGTGGGAAGTACAACCGATAGCCGTGGTAGCGCAGGTAGAACACGCGCGGAAAACCCACGGCGGTATAGGGCAGTTCCGTCCACTCACCGTCCTGGCGCTGGGTCTGGGAGAGGTATTCGATCCCGCGCGCCACGGCTGGATGATCCACCGCGCCGGCGGCCATCAGGCCCAGGACGGCCCAGGCGGTCTGGCTGGCGGTGCTTTCCTTGTGCTTCCCGGGCGGCGCGTCGGCGTAGGTTTCCTCATCCTCGCCCCAGCCGCCATCCTCGCGCTGGACCGAGACCAGCCAGTCCGCGGCCCGCTTCACCGCCGGGTCATCGGGTCCGAGGCCGGCCGCGTTCAGCGCACACAGCACAGACCAAGTGCCGTAGATGTAGTTGGTGCCCCAGCGGCCGAACCAGCTTCCGTCCTTCTCCTGCTCCCGCCGCAGATAGGCCAGGGCCTTGGCCATCACTGGGTCGTCGTTCCCCATCCCGATCTGTGCGAGGAACGACACGCAGCGGGCCGTCACGTCGGCGGTCGGCGGATCGAGCAGGGCGCCGTGATCCGCGAAGGGGATGTGGTTCAGGTAGTGGTGTGTGTTTTCCGGCTCGAACGCGCCCCAGCCGCCGTCGGAGGACTGCATGCCGATGATCCACTCCCGCGCGCGGTCGATGGACTCGGCATGGGCGGGATCGCCCTGGCGGTGCAGCAGCATGCCGACGACGGCGGTGTCGTCGACATCGGGATAATGCGGGTTGGCATACTGGAAGGCCCAGCCGCCGGGGCGCAAATCGGGGCGGCGGACGGCCCAGTCTCCGACCACATCGTTGATCTGGCGGGGTTTCAGCCAGTCGCAGGCGCTGGAGACATCGGCCCCGGCCTCGGCCATCGCGTGGCCGGCGAGGCCGGTGTCCCAGATGGGTGAGAGGCAGGGCTGGCAGTAGGCGCGGTCGTCCTCGATCACCAGCAGCTTGCGGACGGCGGCCCAGGCGATGGCCGCGTCGGGGTGGTCGGGAGCGTAGCCCAGCGTGTCGTACATCATCACGGTGTTGGCGATGGCGGGGTAGATGCCGCCCAGGCCGTCATCGCCGTTCAGCCGTTCGGAGACGAAGGCGACGGCCTTGTCCACCGCGCGATCGTGGCCGCGTTTGGGGAACAGCGGTTCGGCCACGCGCAGGACACTGTCGACGTGCTTGAAGAAGTGCCCCCAGGCCGAACGGTAGGGGCCTCGGATCCAGTCGGTGACCTGGTCGGGGGGCGTGCGGAACAGCTCGGGGATGCCGATCCGGCGCGGGTTCCGGGCGATCGGGCGCTTCGCCATCAGCACCAGCAAGGGCACGATGACGGTGCGGGACCAGTAGGACACCTTCGACAGGTGGAACGGGAACCACAGCGGCAGATGCATGATTTCCAGCGGCATGACTGGCACCGCGCGCCAGGGCACCGCGCCGAACAGCGCCAGTTGCGCGCGGGTGAAGACGTTCGACCGCTCCGCCCCGCCCGCCGCCAGGATCGCCGCCCGTGCCCGTTGCATGTGCGGCGCGTCTGGGTCGTCGCCGATCGCCTTCAGCGCGAAATAGGCCTTCACGCTGCATGACAGGTTGAGCGCGCCGTCATGGAACAACGGCCAGCCGCCATGCTCGCCCTGGATGGCGCGCAGGTAGACGCCGATCTTCTGTTCCAGCGGGTCGTCGATGCGGTCGAGGAAATGTTCCAGCAGGACGTATTCGGCCGGGATGGTGGCATCGGCCTCAAGCTCGAACACCCAGTGCCCGTCGGGGTTCTGGCGTCGTTCGAGCGCGCCGCGCGCCCGGTCGATCGCATCGGTCAGAAATTCGTCCGTCACCGCGGTCACGCGCTCATGTATGGGTCAGGCAGCCAGCAGCAGCCGGCCCGCCGTTCGGCCGGACCTGATCGCACCTTCGATGGTCGCGGGCAAGCCGGTCGCGGTCCAGTCACCGGCCAGCACCAAGTTGGCCAGCGCCGTCTTGGCCGCGGGCCGGCGGCGTTCCTGCGTCGCGGTGGCGGCGAAGGTGGCCCGCCGTTCCTTCACCACGCGGAACTTCGGGACCTCGTCGCCCGCCTGGCGCGGGATGCCCAGGGCGAAGCAGACATTCGGCCAGACCAGGCCCGCCAACTCGCGCGGTGAGTCGTCCACCAGCCGGTTGGCGGCGCTGATCGTCACCGAGACATGGCCTGGCTTGACGAACACCCACTCGGCCGTCCCTTCCAGCACGCCGACGAACCCGGTTTTGGCGACCACGCCTGTGGGCTGCGCGTCGGTCAGGAAATGGAGGTTGACGATCGACTCGAACTCATCCGGCACGGTCAGGTCGGGGACCAGGTTTTCCGCCACCCAGGGCGGCACGGCGAGCACGACGGCGTCGGTCGGATCGAGCGTCACGGCCTGGTCGCCGACGCGGAACCCGGTGACTCGGCCCTCGGCGGTCGTCAGTTCGGCGACGCGGTTGTTGAAGTGGACGGTGGCGCCGCGGGATCGCAGCAGTTCCACCGCCGGGTCGATCAGGGCGCCGGACAGGCCCTCGGGCGGGAAGGTCGGGATGCAGGCCTTGCCGCCCTTCAGCAGCGTCTCCCGCATCACGCGGCCGAGCAGGCGGGCCAGCGAGGCGCCGGATCGCGTGTTCAGGGCGGCGACGGACAGCGGGTCGACCAGCCGCCAGAACAGCCGGCCCCGCCGCATGGCCTCTGCCACCACCGTGTCGTCGCGGATCAGGGCGATGCGGGCCAGGGACAGATAGTCGGTCAGGCGCGATTCCGGCACGCGGCGGCCGGGCGTGAAGATCCACCACGGGAAGCGGCCGCGATTGGGGCGGACGGTCCAGCGCTCCCCGCTCATGATGTCGACGAAGGGGAAGACGGGCGCGCGGGCCAGCGGGAAGCGGTCGCGGGTGCCGATCTCATCGATGAAGGCAAAGGCGGATGTGTTGCCGGACAGCAGCAGGTGGTTGCCGTTGTCGACCTTCAGGTCAAGTTCGCGGTCGAAGTAGGAGCGGCAGCGGCCGCCCGCGGCGGGCCCGGCCTCATGCACCGTGACCGTGCGCCCGCCGGCGGTCAGCGACAGGGCGGCGGCCAGGCCGGCGAGGCCGGCACCGATGACGTGGACGTGACTCATGCTGACAAGGCAACCGGACCGATCGGATGAGGGCGTCTAGCATGGTCCCGCCCCAGGTGCGAGGCTTCAGAGCAGGCAAAGACTGGTGAGTTCCCGCCGCATCGCCGGGGGCAGTTCGTCAATGCCGAGAACCTGGCCCGGGCCGCCGCGATCGGCGGGGGCGGCCTCGGGGGCCAGATACCGCCAGCCCTGGAACGGCTTGGTCGGGCGGCCTTCGAGCGGCACCAGCGCCGGGTCGAGGATCAGACCTGCGCAGGCGGAGCCGTCGTCCCAATGGTCCTCGATGATGTCCAGGATGCGCTGGCGGACCAGCATGCTGCCGCTGATGACCCAGTACATCGAACCGCCCTCGATCACTTCGTCCCGTCGGCGGGGGAAGTTGCGGGTGCGGTGGCGCAGCACCGGATCGGCCTCCAGCCGGCCGGCCTGCAAGGCGCGGAGGTGTTCGATATCGCGAACGCCGACGGCGAGTTTGGTCAGATGCAGCATGGGTCGACTCGGATGCGGCCCCCATCATGCCAGCGTACTGGTCCCCTGGGGAGGCTGGCGTTGTGGGGCCGCCCGCGCGACAATCGGGGGACCGATCCGAGGGAGGGAAAGATGACCAAGGGATTGCTGCTGGTCGCGTTCGACTACACGAAGGCGCATGAGGACGAGTTCCACGACTGGTACGACACCGAGCACATTCCGGAGCGCGAGCGCGT
>CANJSR010000061.1 GCA_947476855.1 Acetobacteraceae bacterium | reverse complement strand
GATGATCGCGAGGTCCCAGGCGGATCGTTCCAGCTCCGCCAGCACCGGGTCCTGCTTGGCGAAGTCCAGCGAGGTCAGGCACAGCGCCACGGACTCGAAGGGGTTGCCGCCCAGTTCGATCTCCCGCCTGCGCGCACGGAGGCCGGCGGCATCGCCCAGGATGGTCGGGCGCAGGCCGAAACGGACCAGCAGCTCCCGCGCCCATTGCGCCAGCAGCGGACCGGCGGGCGTGACGACGATGATCCTATGCGCGCGCCGGCGCAGGATCAGTTCGGCGGCGATCATCCCGGCCTGGACCGTCTTGCCCAGCCCCACGGCATCGGCCAGCAGCAGACGCGGACGCGGCATCTCCAGCGCGCGCAGGACGGGGACAAGCTGGTACGGCTCCAGCGCCACGCGGCCGGGATGGGCGGACAGCAGGGCACCGGCCCCGGGTTCGCGGTCCAGCAGGCGGGCGATGTGGTGCAGGCGCCAGGCGGCGACCGAGGCGGGGCTGTCGGGGCGGAGATCGGTCCGCAGCGGCTCCATCTTGTCCCAGGGGTGCAGCAGGTCCCATTCCAGGCCGGCCAGGTCGCCGGCCGAACACCGCACCCGCAGCCGGGTCTGAGGTCCGCATGGTTCCACCGCCAGCACGTCCCAGGTCAGGCCGCGGGCGCGCAGGCGGGTTCCAGGCGAGAGAAGCATGCGCGTTCCACCGGTGCGGTTGACCGGGGAGCAGGAAACCACTCCGATATTGAGGAACGGTTAACCGAGGGAACGAAATCGATGGTGCCGGAAAGGTTCAAGGGAAAGGTCGCGCTGATCGCCGGCGGGGCGTCAGGGATCGGGCAGGCGATCGCCACGCGGCTGCATGCGGAAGGCGCGTCGGTGGTCGTGGGCGACCTGAACGCCGAAGGGCTGGACGCGCTGGCGGCCCTGGGCGATCGCGTCGCGACGCTGGCGGGCAACGTGACGGTGGAAGCGGACGCGGAGGCGTTGGTCGCGCTGGCCGTCACCCGCTTCCGCGGGCTGGACGCGGCCTTCAATGTCGCCGGTGCTTCCCGGCCCGGCTACATCGTCGACCTGGCCGAGGATGAGTGGGATTTCACCGTCGACCTGTGTCTGAAGGGCGTGTTCCTGGGCATGAAGCATCAGGCGCGCCAGATGATCCGGCAAGGCCGTCCGGGCGGGGCGATCGTCAACATCGCCTCCCTGAACGCGCATGTGCCGATGCATGCGGGGTCGGCCTATGTGTCGGCCAAGGCGGGGGTGGAGGCGCTCAGCAAGAACGGTGCGCTGGAATTCGCCCCTTATGGCATCCGGGTGAACGCGATCCTGCCGGGGCTGGTGCAGACGCCCTTGACGCGCCGGCATTTCGACAATCCGGACGCGCTGGCGGCCTTCGTGGAGCGCATTCCGATGGGCCGGCCCGCGCAGCCCGAGGAGATCGCGGCCCCGTCACTGTATCTGGCGAGCGACGACGCGGCGTATGTCTCGGCCGCGAGCCTGCTGGTCGACGGGGCCTGGGCGGTCAGCGGGTACCCCGATATGCGGCCGTTCCGTGGCCCGGTCCGGTGGAACGCGGGCTGAGGCCACGGGCGGGTTCGGAACGCCGGAAAGCGCTTTCGTGGCCTTCCATGATCGCAGGGTAGACGGCCCGTGACGGTCCGCGCGGACTGGTCATGGTCTACCGCCGGGGTGCTTTGCGCTTCGCGGCCGGGGTTGCTGGCTTGGCCGCCGCGGCCTTCCGGGCCGGGGCCTTCTGGGCCGGTGCCGTCCGGGTGGCTGTCTTCGGCGCGACGGGTTTCGCGGCTCGCGTCTTCGTGGCGGGTGCCGCGGCTTGCGTCTTTTTGGCGGGCGCAGCGACGGGTGATTTCGCAGCGGCGGCCCGTGTCGCCGGCTGCTTCCCGCCGGCCGCCGCCTTTGGCTTCGCCGCTGCCTTCAACGGCGCCTTCCGGGCCGCGGGCGCGTCGTCGATCGGCCGATTGGTGATCCGTTCGATCGCCGCACGATAGGCGGCGATATAGTCGTCCATGGACAGATGCTTTTCGGCATAGGTCCGCGCGTTCGACCGCAGCTTCGAGTTCAGGCTCTTGTTCTCCAGCAGGTCCAGCACGGTCGTCGCCAGGGCCTTGTGGTCGAAGAACGACGTGAGCAGCCCTGTCTCTCCGTGCTGGATGAACTCCTGCACCGGCTGGGTATCGCTGCCGATCACCGCGCAGCCCAGCGCCAGAGATTCCCGCAGCGACCAGGACGCGACGAAGGGGTAGGTCAGATAGACATGCGTGTCGGATCGTTTCATCATCGACAAATAGTCGGCGTACGAAACACGGCCGGGGAAGGCCACGCGCTCCAGGTCGATGCTGTTGCCGACCTCCTTCATCATGCGTTCGCGCCAGGTTCCGCCCTCGGGCGGCATCACGCCATAGCTGACCCCGTCGGAGCCGACCATGATCACCTTCAGGTCCTTGCGCGCCTTCTGCAGCGCCGGCAGCGTCCGCATCATCGTGTGGAAGCCGCGATAAGGCTCCAGGTCGCGGGAGACATAGGTCACCAGCGTATCGGTCGGCTTGACCGTCATCCCGCCGATCGTGAGCGGCTTGCGCCGATGCGCCGCGTCGGGCCGGCAGACATCGAGGTCGACGCCTTCCCACAGCAGGTCGATCTGCGCCTGCGCCCAGTCGGGGTAGGTGGACCGCTGCCACCGGGTCGGGCTGTTGCCGTGCTGGCCCAGGTTCAGGGCGATATGGTTGATCGCGTTCTTCGCCCGGATGCGTGGGAAATCGAGCGGATTATTGGGAAATTCGGGATCGAACCCGACATCCGCGCGCTCGGGGTTATAGTAGAATTCGAAGTATCCGTAGATCGGCGCGCGGGGCCAGACGTCGACCAGGCTCAGCATCTCTCCCCAGCCGTGGTGGCCGATGATGACATCGGGTTCGAACCCCAGGGACTGGAGGTTCTTCGCCACCTGGAACACGGCATCCGCCCGCCGCAGGCCCGCATCGAGTTCGCGGGTGCCGGGATGGCACTCGGGGGAGGGCAGGGCGGGCTTGCGGTAGGGCACCTTTCGCACGCCCTGGATGACGTTGGCGTTCGGTTCGGTGATGAACACGATCTCGTGCTGACGGGATTCCACCAGGTGGCGGACAAGGTGCAGGAACTGTCCAGGAAAGTTCTGGTGGACGAACAGGAATTTCACGGCGGCGCGACCCTGGGTGGACGGGGCGGGAGGGGAGGAAGAAGGCGGGCCGGCCAGCCGCCGGGGTCAACCCCGGAGGCCGGCCGGTGTGCCAACGGTCAGCGTCGGCCGGCGCGGGCCGGCGGGCGGGCGCGCTGCTTGCGGGGGGCGGTATCGGCCTCCCGCGGGGTGATATCGATCTGGAAGCTTTCCAGCGCGGCCAGGCTTTCGGCCTCGCAGGCTTCTCCCATCGCGACCGGCCCGACCACGGTGCCGTCGATGAACGTCGCCGAGTAGCTGCAGTCGAAGCGTTCGGCGGCGTCGCCCTTCAGCCGGATCTTCAGGCCCAGCAGGGGCAGGGCCATCCCGCGGCTGCCGCAGAACTTGCCGCCTTCGACCCAGGGGGACAGCCAGCCACGGCCAAGCACGCCCTGGTACTCAATGTCGGCGGGGAGAATGTCGCCGCGGGGGGCGAGGCCGAAGCCTTCGATCCAGGCCTGGCTGCCTGGGGTGCCGATACGCTCTCCGAAGCGGACGCCGACATCGCCGGCGCGCTGGACATGGGCCACGATCTCGGGGTCTTCCACCGGTTCGGCTGGCGCCTGCGCCGCTGGCGCCGAACCATCGGCCGGGGCTGGCTGTTCGACGCGGGGCGCGGCCTGGGTACGAACGACCTCCTCACCGCTCAGGCGCAGGACCTGCAGGCGGGGCGCGGCGCCGGCCTGCGGGATCTGGTAGATCGACACCAGGATTTGCGCCGACTCGTCGGTCACGTTGACCAGGGCGGCCGAGTTGTCCAGCCAGCCGTCCGGGCGGAAGGTGCTGATGGCGACGCCATTGGTGCTTTGGGCGTTGGAGGGTGTGCGGGTGATGCGCACGCCCGGCAGGCCGGTGACGGGATCAGGCGGCGGACTGCCGGCGGCCGGGAAAACGCAGAACAGGCCACGCTCCAGCGTCATGATATGGGCTGACACGCGCAGTTCGGCCATCCGGCCGGGGGATGCACCCTGCTGTGGCGCCGGGGCTTGCGGCTGAACGACCGGTGGGTCGGCCTTCGCCGCCGCCGCCGCCGCCGCCGCCGCCGCCGCCGCCGGGACCGGTGCCGCGGCCTGCGCCGGGGGGGCTTCGGCCATTCGCTGGTCTCTTGATCTTGGAGTGCGTGGCATTACGGGCCTTTTGCAACAATGTGGGACAAATCGGCTGAACCGGCGGCTCGCTTGCGGGCGGGGACGCCGGGATGGTCGGATGATGCCATGGCATTGACTAACGCGTTGTTAATAGCACCAGGAGGGAGATGGGGCGGAAGCAGAAAACCACGTCCCGTCCGCCTAATCCGTTCCGCGGGGGCGCCGAGGTCGAAGGCGGCGACCCGCAGGCCCGCCCGCCAGAGCTCGGTCAGGGCCATGCACCAGGTCTCGGGCGCGATGGATGGCAGGAACGCGAGGTCGGCGTCCTGCCGCAGCACAAGCTCCACCGCCTGCGGGGCTTCGTAGCTGCCAGTCACGAAAACGCACCCGGTTTCCAGCAGCCTGGCGTCGTCGATCGTAGTGCCCACGACGATGAATTCGAGGTTGAGGCCGCGCTGGGCCGCATCGCGCGCGCAGGCTAGCAGGACCTCATAGCCCTTGTGGATGCCGATCGCCCCCAGCACGCAAACCCGCCGGCGCCGCCTGGCAGGCAGGGGCGGTGACAGCCGGATCGGGATCGCCGAGTCGTCCTCGTGCGGAACGACCTCCGGCGCCGTGCCGGGGAAATGGCGGGCGATGCGGCGGGCGGCGTCCTCGGACGGCGCGATCACCCGGCGGGCGCCGGCGAGCATCGCGGCGGAGCGGGCGCGCAGCTCGGCGACGCTGATCGTATCGGGGATGAACCGGCCATGGTCGGCAACGCAGGAGTCGCAGGCGGCGACCGCCGGCTCTCCGCAGTACCGGTTATGGCCGTTGACCAGCAGGATGCGCGGGCACATCCAGGCGTAGTCGTGGATATGGACGTCGTAGGCCACGCCCAGCCGAGCGGGCAGATCGTGCAGGGAGGGGTGATGGTCGAGGAAGTGGTGAACCTCGGTCATCGTGGGCCGTTGGGCGCGCAGCAGGCGCAGCAGGGCCGGCAGTTCGGACGGCATGGCGAAGCGCAGGTTCGGATACCGCCCCTTGGTGCCGTCGCCGACCTCCACCGACACGGACCCGTCATTCATCGTGGCCGGGCGCAGGATGATCGCGTTGCGGCCGGCGGCAACATGGTCGGCGGCGGCTCGGCGGATGCGTTGTTCCACCCCGCCCGAGGAGTCGTGGGTAATCAGGATCGCGCTTTCGCGATACCGCGGTCGCCGTTCCCGCCAACGCCGCCGGTCGATCATCCGGCGGGACGGCGCCAGCCGGTCGGCGCGCACGAAATCCTGGACGATCTTGTTGTAGCCGGGGTGCAGACGCTCCAGCAGGTCGGCGTTCCGCGCGCGCAGATGGGCGCCGGTGCGGCTGAAGGACTGCCCGCCGATATGGGCGACGAACAGCGACGGCAGCGCGACGTGCCGCCAGCCCAGCCGCCGGGCACGGAGGCAGAAATCGTTCTCCTCCCCATAGCCCTGGGCGAAGATGTCGGCGCGCAGCACGCCCACGGCCTCCAGGCAATCGCGGCGGACATACAGGCAGAACCCGACGCCGACCGGGATGTCGACGGTTTCGGTGCCGCCGACGGCGCGTGCGATCGCGTCCAGCCGATGCATCTGGGTCCGATCGGGGGCCGGGTTGCGGATCGTGGGGTCGGGGTAGCTCAGGATGCTCGCGTCGTTCGACAGGGGGGTGACGGTGCCGATATCCGCGGCCCCGTATGCCGCGTCGCGCAGGCGTTCCAGCCAGCCGGGCGGGACCAGCGTGTCGCTGTTCAGCAGTACGACGTCGCGGCCCTGGCTCACGCGCAGGCCGAGATTGACGCTGGCCGCGAAGCCGAGATTGACGGCATTGCGGATCAGAACGATCCGTCCGCGGCGCTTCATCTCATCAAGCGTGGCGCGCAGTCCCGGATCGGGAGAGGCGTCGTCGACCACGATGATCCGCACCGGGGGGGCCACCGTCTCGAACACGCTGTCGAGGCATGCGAGGGTCAGTTCCCGCTGGCCATGCACGGGAATGACGATCGCCATGCTCCGCGCGGGCCGGCTGGCAGCCCCGACGGGTTCGGCCGGAATGGGCAGATCGGCCGGCATCGGCGCCGCGAGGTCCGCCGAGGGGGGCGCCGACCGCCCGCCCGTCGCCGGGTATGTCTGGGCGATCCGGCGCGCGGTCGCCATCGCGGCCCGCTGTTCCTGCAACGGGGACACGGGGCTGCCGTACAGCGCGCGTCCGTCCGGCCCGCGGACATGCACCTGGTCGGCGAAGGGGGCGAGCGCCTCGGCCGGCACGGTGAAGCCAAAGGGATGGGCGAGGGGGCCGAGGTCGGGGATCAGGATGCCACGGTCCTCGGCCGTGATCCGCAGCGGGGGCGTGCGCTGGGCGTCGGACACGGTCAGGGCGACCTTGCGGCCGGGATCGGCGGGATGCCAGGCCCAGCCTTTCAGACCCCCGCCATCGGCCTCCACGATCCCTTCCGTGCGGCGGATCGCGTGGATATCGATCGGGCTGCCCAGCAGATGCCGGCCTTCCACCATCACCATCAGGCGGGTCGCGCGGGACCAGCGCGCCGGCAGCCTTGTGCCGTCCAGGACGGTTCCATCCAGGGCGACGACGGGGTGAGAGCGCGCGTTCGTCTGGATCGTCAGTTCGCCGTCGAACGACACGCCGCACCAGCCGTCGGTCTGGGACAGGCGGACCACCTGGTTGGCGACCGCCCGGGTGTCGTTGCGCGGCACGTGGCGGGACAGGGCGCGGGCAACGCAGGCCATCGCCTGGTCAACCGCCCCCAGCTTCAGCCGCGCGGCGGCAAGGCCGAGCCAGGCCTCGCGGACGTCGTGATCCTGGGTGACGGCGGCGAACAGGGCGGCGGCGCGGGCGGGTTCGACGGACAGGGTTGCCCCCGCGAGCGCCAGCATCACGTTTGGATCACGCGGCAGCAGCCGATGGGCCCGGTCCAGCCAGCGCAGCGCGGCTTCCGGATCCTGGGCGGCGGTCGCGGCCCGAGACGCGCTCATGGCGGACCGGGCAAGTCTCGCTGCTTCTGGTTCCTGGTCTCCGCTGTCCGCCATGGGTCAGCCGCCGACCGCCTGCGGCTGTGATTGGAGGGGCGCGCTGGCTGGTGCGGATTCGGATGCGGGCGGGGGCAGGGCGGCGAGGTCGGTCTTCGCGTCCTCGATCCCCTGCGCCAACGCCTTCTGGAGCCACAGGCGCGCGGCCTCGACATCCAATACGCCGCCGAGGTTGCGGGCGAGGTAGCGGCCCAGCATGAGCTGCGCGTAGGGATGGCCGCGTTCGGCGGCGGCCTGGAAGGCGCGCTGGGCAGCCGGGCGATCCCATGGGACGTCGTGTCCGCCGCCTTTCATGGCGCCGACGGCGAACATCGCGCCGACATGGCCGGCGGCGGCTGCCTTCTCGAACAAGACCAGGGCCGCGGGATGATCCTTGGGGCCGCCGCGTCCGTTCAGCATCGTGTCGGCCAGCAGCACCTCGGCGTCCAG
Organism: Acetobacteraceae bacterium; assembly: GCA_947476855.1. The sequence goes on along the minus strand of CANJSR010000061.1, from coordinate 7,144 downwards.
CATGCCGACATCCGCCGCGCGCTTGATCCAGATGCGGCCTTCTTCCTGGTTCTGTTCGACACCACGGCCGTCCATCAGCATGCGGCCGTACCAGAACTGGGCGTTGACCACGCCTTCGGCCGCTTTGCGCAGCCACTCGGCCGCCTTGCGTTCGTCCTTTTCGATGCCGACGCCCTGGGCGAGGCAGACGCCGAAATTGAAGGCCGCGATCAGGTCGCCGGCGGCGGCGGCTTGCTCGAACCATTCACGGGTGCGGACGGAGTCGTCGTCATGGCCGTGCCCGCGCAGGATCAGGTTGCCGAGATCCACGCGAGAATGGGCATTGCCGCCATCGGCGGAGACGCGGAACAGGCGCGCCGCTTCCTCCTGGTCGCGGGGGACACCGGCGCCGGTCAGATGCAGCATCCCGAGCGCCCGGGCGGCCCCCTTGTGGCCGGCCTCCATGGCTCGGCGGAACCACATGGCGGCTTCGGCGTAGTTGGGGGGCAACTGGCCGCCACCCTTGGCATACAGGTCGCCCACCATGGCGGCGGCTTCCGGATCGCCCCCCAGGGCGGCTCGGCGCAGCCAGGATTCGCCCTCGACCGGGTTCCGGTCCGTGCCGGTGCCGTTCATCAGCGCGTAGCCCCAGCGGGCCTGGGCCGAACGGTGACCTTTTTCGGCGGCCTGGCGGTAGAAGGCGGCAGCGGCGGCGCGGTCCTGTTCAAGGCAGTTCGGCACGCCCCGATCCAGCACCATGCCGTAGAGGTACATGGCCGAGGACAGGCCCTTTTCCGAGGCTTCGGACAGATGCCGGACCAATTCGACCTGCACCTTGGGGTCGGTCGTGTCGCGTGCCAGGATCATGGCATAGCCAAGCTGACCCTGCGGGCACTTGGCCTCGGCCGAGAGCTTGTACAGCCGCTCGGATTCCGCCGGGTCGCGCATGTCCTCGGGCCCGGAGGCGAGGATGAAGGCAAGCAATGCCTGCGCCTCGGCCGATCCGGCTTCGGCGGCGAGCCGGGCCCATTTCGCCGCGGTCGGGAAGTCGGCCTCTCCCAACTGGCCCTGGACGGGGGTGAACAGGCCACCGCCACCCGCGGCGCCGGCCTGAACATGGGTGGGCGACAGGCCGTGCAGGCACAGCGTGGCCAGCAGGGCCTGCGCCTCGACATAGCCCCGGCCGGCCGCGCGTTCCATCCAGCGTACGGCGTCGGTCCGGCTTTGCGGCACGCCGGTGCCTTCGAGGTAGCAGCGGCCGATACGGAATTCGGCTTCCGCGATGCCGGCCTTGGCGGCGCGGGACAGTAGCGGGAAAGCGTGCTTATGCTCCCCCGCGTCCATCAGCTTCAGCGCCCGCCGCAGTGCCGCGCGCGGCGTGAACCGGCCCAGAACCCGTTCGAGAACGCTCATGGTTCGCGCATGCCTTCCTTCATGACCGGCAGGATGCGCCCGAGGATGTACTGCATCACCGTTCGCATGCCGATCTGGATGTCCACCGTCACCGGCATGCCTGGCATCAGGCGGTAGTTGTCGGGCAGGTTCCGCAGTTCGACGCGGTCGAGCGTGATGCGCGACCGGTACCAGACATCCGAACCGGGCGCGCCCTGATGCATCTCCACGGAGCCTGTCGGGTTCCGCTGCTCATCGATCGCCGAGAAGCTGTCGGGGCTGACCATCCGCACCTTGCCGTGCGCCATGCCGTACTGGGCATAGTTGAAGGTGTTGAATTTGATCGTCACCGGATCGCCCAACTGGACATAGCCGTCCTGGTTCGAGGGCAGGTTGGCCTCGACCTCCAGCGGCGCGTCGGTGGGCACCAGGGAGATGAACGGCTGGCCGACGGTCAGCACCGAGCCGACGGAGACCTTGGCGATCGAGAGCACCGTGCCGTCGGTGTCGGCCCGCAGCTCCACCAACTGGCGATGCAACTGTGCCTTGTTCAGGGACTCGCGCGCGTCGGACAGCTTGCCCAGCGATTCCGCCAGACGCTCCGACGTTTCGGCTCGCCAGCTTTGGGTATAGCCGTTGCGTTCTGCGATCAGGGCCGCGAGATCGCGCTGCGAGCCCTCGGCGATCTGGGTGGTGGTCGAGAGGTTGCGCTGCATGTCGGCCCGCATGTCCATCGCGGACAGGGTGCTGATCTTGCTGCCGACGTTCAGCCGTTCCAGTTCCTTCCGCATACCCTCAAGCGCGGTCGCGTATTCGAGGCGGGTGCGGTAGCCCTCGGTGTCGGCGCGGGCGCGGGCGATCGTGGCGCTCAGGCTGTTGGCCTTTTGCTGATATCCCTCGATCTTGAAGTTGTACTCGGCCTGGCGCTGCGCGTAGATCGCGGCCTGCAGGGCCAGGTTGGCGTCGATCCCGCTATAGGTGAACGGGCGGCCGTCGAGTTCGGCCTGCAGGCGCGTCACCTGCGCCTGCAAGGCACTGACCTGCGCGGTCAAGGCACTGAGATCGGCCGCGGCGAAGGTCGGGTCCAGACGCGCCAGAAGCTGGCCCGCCCGCACCCGGTCACCCGCCTTCACCTCAACCGAGCGAACGATCGAGTTGTCGAGCGGCTGCATCACCACGGTCGCCTTGGTCGACACGACCTTGCCCTGCGCCGTCACCACGCGATCAACCTTGATCAGGGACAGCGCGATCAGCATCGACAGCACAAGGCCACTGACGATCAATGCGATTGACCGCGCCGAGCGCGGCACCGGCGCGTTGACGACGGCGACGGACGGGGACTGGAACTCAAGGATCGCCGGCAGGGTTGGATCACCACGCTCGACGACCGCGGTGCTAGTCTCCTTGGAGGAGAGTCGGAGTGATCGCTGCATGGCGTGGGCCCTGGCTGTCGAGATGGCGGTTCTGTTGTGCCCAAAGCTGGCGATAGACCGTGCACCGTTCCACCAGAACGGCGTGCGGTCCGATATCGACCAACTGTCCCTGGTCGAGCACCAGGATCTGATCGCAATCGATCAAGGATGACAGGCGGTGGGAGACGATGATCATCGTCCGGCCCCGTGCAATCCGCACGAGGTTGGCGTTGACCAACGCCTCGCTCTCGGGGTCGAGCGCGCTGGTTGCCTCATCCAGGATGAGAATCCGGGGGTCGGTGATCAGCGCGCGCGCGATCGCGAGGCGCTGGCGCTGGCCGCCCGAGAGGTTGGGCGATCCCTCCTCGATGTAGGTTTCATAGCCGTTCGGCATCCGCTCGATGAATTCCTCGGCCCCCGCGAGGCGGGCGGCGCGGACGGCGTCATCGATGGTCAGACCGGGACGGCCGGCCAGAATGTTGTCCCGGATGGTGCCGCGGAACAGGAAATTCTCCTGCAGGACAATGCCGAGGCTGGTACGCAGATGCCGCAGGTTCACTTCGCGGAGATCGTTGTTGTCGATCTTCAGGAAGCCCGAATATTCGCGGTTGATGCCCTGCAACAGGCGGGTCAGCGTCGACTTGCCCGATCCGGAGCGGCCGACGATCCCGAGCATGGTGCCGGCCGGGACCGAGAAAGACACACGGTCCAGCGCCGGCAGCTTGGTGTTCGGATAGGTGAAGGTCACGTCCTGGAACTGGATCGCGCCGGCGAAGCGCGGCCGCAGCCCGCCAGAGGCCGCGTCACGCTCCATCGGGCGGTTCAGCACGTCGGCGGCCTGGGCCATCGCGCCGTTCACCTCTTCCCAGTCCTCCAGCAGTCGGGACAGCGCAACCAAGGGCGCGCTGACCCGGTGCGAGAGCATCAGGAAGGCGAACATTGCCCCGATCATCGTGCCGGTCTTGTCGCTCAGCGTCAGATAAGCCGCCAGAAGCACGACGCCGAACGTCATGAAGCGCTCAATTGGCGCGACCAGGGTCTGCGGCCAGTTGGAAATCCGGCCAAGCGCCAGGCGCCACTTGCCGGCTTCGGCGACGCGTTCGTCCCACAAGGATCGCCGCTGCGGTTCCAGCGCCAGGGCTTTGACGGTCTTGATTCCGAACACCGTTTCGCCCAGCGCCGCGGACTTGTCCGTCTCGGCCCGCATGACCTTCGCGAACACGACACGGATCGGCTTCAGGAACGAGATGATGATCAGCATGATCACCGCCGTACAAAGCAGCACGACCCAGGCGAGTGTCGCGTTCAGCCAGAACAGCACGGGCAACAGAACCGCCAGGGTGATCAGGTCCAGGAACGCGGCCATCACCTTGCCGGTGATGAACTCCCGCACTTTCTGCACCTGATTGATCTTGTACATCGTCTCACCGGCCGGGTGCCGCTCGAAGTAGTCAAGCGGCAACCGGATCAGTCGGTTGAACACGTGCAGACCCAAGGTCGCGTCCACGCGCGCGCCGATCACAACAATGATGAGGCGTCGCGCGTAACCCAGCATTGTCTCGAACAGGACCATGATCACCAGCAAAACCACGATCAGGAACAGCGTCGCATAGCTTTGGAACGTGATCACGCGGTCGATCACGTGGATGACCATCAGCGGCGGCAGGACCGTCAGGATGCTGATCGCGACCGAGGCCACGAAGATGTCCCGCAGGATTTTCTTCTGCTTCATCACGAGATGGAAGATCCAGCTCATGTTGAAGGGCTGATCGGCCTCCGGCTGATCGCGCTGGGCGCGCAGCAGCACGGCCTCCCCGCTCCAGACATCCGCGAGGCGCATTTCGTCGACCGGGACCGCCCGTTCGCTGTCAGGCGCGCGCGGATCGCGTAGCAGGACAACCTTCGCCTCACTGTTGGAACCGGTGAGGACCGCGGCGGACCCGTCGTTCAGCAGCAGCACCACCGGTCCGGTGTCGCCCATCGACATCAGGTGGCGCCAGCGCAGCCGCAGCGCGCGGGACCACATGCCGGCGGACTGCGCCCAGGTCGACAGCGCGGCGGCCGACGGCGTGGTCTCATCCTGGCCGAGGCGGAATTCCTGCGGATCAAGCTCCAGCCCGTAATACCGGGCGGCGGACATGATCGCGAGCAACCGGGGATGGATCGGCGCATCGCGCCCGCCCTCGCCGCCCGTCGACATCCCCGCGCCCGCGCCGCCGCCCCCATCGGCGGTCTGATCCGCGGGGGGCGGGGCCGCGCCAAACCGCGGCGGGTTGGCCGAGTGTCCGTCAGAGATGTCCACGCGCTTATCCTCTTGGAGGCGGATCGGAATGCGGCATGCGCGGCAACGGGCGCCGAGGTCCGCCGATGTCCGATCCCGGACTGGCAATGCTTATGTCCGATAACGGACCGGAAATCATACCCTCAAACGCGGTGGGGGCAGCCACGCTGCCCCATTCAAACAACATGTCCAGCGGTTGCCCTTGTTGACCATGCCCACGCATGATCATGTGACTGTGCGAAGGACATGCTCGCAATTGCCAAAAAATTCAAGATTTTTCGGAATTTCGAGATGATGCCAAGCCTTTGCAAACCCGCTCTCTATGATACGATTCGTTTCGCATCGTATCTCCCGGGCGGAGGTATCATGGAAGCGACCATATGACACGGCGGCCGAAACCCGTCGGGTGACCGCCATCCGTCCCGCCTTATGCCACGCCCCCCAACCGAGGACAAACAAAACGTGACCATACAGGACTCCGTCGGCGCCTTCGTCCCCGGCCCCCGCGTGGAGCAAGCGCCCCTGGACAGCGGACCGCTCTCCGGCCTGCGTTTCGCGGTCAAGGATTTGTTCGACGTGGCGGGGGCCGAGACCACCTTCGGCAACCCCGACTGGGCGGCAACCCACCCGCCCGTCGTCGCCTCCGCCCCCATCGTCACCGCCCTGTCGCAGGCCGGGGCGGCTCTGGTCGGCAAGACCCGGACGCATGAGCTGGCCTATGGCTTGACCGGAGAGAACATCTGGCACGGCACCCCCCTCAATCCCCGCGCACCCGACCGGTTCCCAGGCGGATCAAGCTGCGGGTCGGCCGCGGCGGTCGCGGCGGGCCTAGTCGACTTCGCCCTCGGGTCCGACACCGGCGGCTCGGTGCGGATTCCCGCCAGCTACTGCGGGTTGTATGGCATCCGGCCGAGCCATGGGGCGATCAGCCTGGTGGGGGCGTGTCCGCTGGCACCGAGTCTGGATACGCCGGGCTGGTTCACCCGTACCGCCTCCCTGCTGGCGCTCGTGGGCGACGTCCTGCTGCCGGGCAACCGCGGGCACGCGGCCGGCCCCCTGCTGATGGTGGAGGATGCCTGGGTCAACGCGCAGCCGGCGGTTGCCGAGGCTCTGCGCCCCGCGTTGCAGGCGCTGGAGGCGGCCTGGGGACGCTCGGTCGGCGTGCGGCTGCTGCCGGAGGGCGTCGACGTCGTCTACGACTACTTCCGCGTCCTCCAGGCCGAGGAAGCCTGGGCCGCGCTCGGCCCCTGGATCGAGGCCAACGGCCCGCGTCTGTCGCCCGCCGTGCAGGGCCGATTCGCGGCGGCGAAGGCGACCACGCCCGAGATCGCGGCGCCGGGGCGGGCGTTCCGGAAGGTGATGCAGGCCCGGGTGCGCCCGCTGCTGGCCGGTGGGGCGGTGCTGGTCTTCCCGACCAGCCCCTGCGTGGCCCCTCTCGTGACGGCTGGTGACGAGGAGCAGAACCAGATCCGGCAGGCGACCATCGGGGTGACCGCCATCGCCGGCTTCTGCGGCCTGCCGGAGGTGACCCTGCCTGCCGGCACCGTCGATGGTGTCCCGGTCGGCCTGTCCCTCGTGGCGGGCGTCGGCCAGGACCGGGCGCTGCTGGCGCTGGCGCGAGACGCCGCCGCCGTGCTGGGCCTGCCCGCCTGAGGTCCCGCTGACAGCCGGGGGGTGGAGGGGGCAGGACGATCCCCCTCGCCATCGGGCTGGAATCGGCCTATCTAGCCGCCCATGACGCAGCGTCGAACCGTGAGCCGGGTGCCCCGGACCAACCTACCGAGCCACCCTTGAGCGACACCCCTACCGATCCGCCCATCGATCCGCCGTTCAACCCGCCGTCGGGCGGCGCGGGGGATCTGCAGCCGATCACGCTCGAGGAGGAGATGCGCCGCTCCTACCTCGACTATGCCATGAGCGTGATCGTCTCGCGCGCGTTGCCTGACGCGCGCGACGGGCTGAAGCCGGTGCACCGGCGCATCCTGTTCGGCATGCACGAGGCCGGGTACACGCCCGACAAGGCCTATCGCAAATCCGCCCGCGTGGTCGGCGACGTCATGGGTAAGTACCACCCGCATGG
>CANJSR010000060.1 GCA_947476855.1 Acetobacteraceae bacterium | reverse complement strand
CCCTTGAGGGAGGGGGTTGGGGGGAGGGGTATCGCGGCACCGACTGGGGTGGGATCACCCCTCCCCCCAACCCCCTCCCTCAAGGGGAGGGGGGGCGTGGCCGGGGCGGACCATACTCGCAGTGCCTTTGTCCAAGGCAGCGCGCGCTCCCCCCGCCGCTACCTCGTCACCGGAGGCGCGGGGTATGTCGGCAGTCATCTCGTGGCGATGCTGGGCGACCGTGGCCATGCGGTGACCGTCTTCGACAACCTCCGCACCGGCCATCGTGCCGCGGTTCCCCCCGGCGTGCCCTTCGTCCAAGCCGACCTGTCCGACGCGGCGGCGCTGGACGCCGTCCTGGCCGAGGGTCCCTGGGACGCGGTGTTCCATTTCGCCGCCCTCTCGCAGGTGGGCGAAAGCATGCGGATGCCCCTGACCTACCTGACCGAGAACGCGGCCAACGGCATCCGCTTGATCGAGGCCTGTGTCCGTCATGGGGTAGGGAAGTTCGTCCTCTCCTCCACCGCCGCGCTGTTCAACGCCGCCGGCGACGCGCCGATCCCCGAGGACGCGCCGATCGACCCGCAATCGCCCTATGGCGACAGCAAATGGATGATCGAGCGTGCTCTGATCTGGGCATCCCGCGCGCATGGCCTGCGTTCGGCCCGCCTGCGCTACTTCAACGCCGCCGGCGCCGATCCCAAGGGGCGCCTGGGGGAGGACCATCGCCCCGAATCCCACCTCATCCCCCTCGTCATCGACGCCGCGCTCGGCCGCCGTCCCGGGTTGGAGGTCTATGGCGACGATTACCCGACCGCCGATGGGACCTGCATCCGCGACTATGTCCACGTCACCGACCTGGCCGCGGCGCATCTGCTGGCTGTGGAACACCTGGACGGGGGCGACGTCGTCTGGAACCTGGGCAATGGCGCCGGGCATTCCGTGCGGGCGGTGATCGAGGCGGTGGAGCGGGTCTCGGGCCGCCGGGTCCCCTGGCGCGTCGCGCCCCGCCGGCCGGGAGATGCGGCGGTGCTGGTTGCCTCCTCCGACCGCGCCCGGGCGGCGGGGTGGGAGCCGCGCTTCGCCGCCCTGGATGACATCGTCCGTTCCGCCTTCGCCTGGCGGGAGAGGCACCCGGACGGCTATGGCGGCTGAGGCGCGCGCACCGGGCGAGGGACCCCGGGCGGTCCCGCCCCAGGCGCGTGCGCCCGCGGGGGCTGCGGCGGACGGGGCCACAGCGGGCTGGGCTACGGCCGAGGGGGTCACGACCGAGCGAACTCCGGCCGAGCGGGCTCCGGCCGCGTGGTGGCGCACGTTTGCGCTGCTGGGCGGGATGGCGGTGATGCTGCTGTGGCCGGCGATCTGGAATGGCTATCCGATCGTGTTCGCCGATACCGGGACCTATCTGTCGCAGGCGATCCACCGGTATCTCGGCTGGGACCGGCCGGCATTCTACAGCCTTTTCATGCTGCCGTTGCACATGATGCTGACCACCTGGCCGGTGGTGGTGGCGCAGGCGCTGCTGGCCTCCTGGGTGCTGCTGCTGGTCTGGCGGGTGCTGGCGCCCGGATGTCCGGCCTGGTGGTTGCTGCCCGGGATGGGGTTGTTGTGCGTGGGCACCTGGGTGCCGTGGCTTGCCTCCGAGCTGATGCCCGACCTGTTCACTCCGCTGCTGGTCCTGGTGTTCTGCCTGCTGGTCTTCGCCCCGGACCGCCTGTCGCGGTGGGAGAGAGTGGGGCTGGTCGGGTTGGCCGCGTTCATGATCGCCACGCAGTTGTCGAGTGTCGCGCTTTGGGCGGGGTTGCTTGGGGTGTGGTGGTTGGGGTTGGTGATCGCGGGGCGCAGGTGGTTTGCCCCAACGCCCCCCCTCCCCTTGCGGGAGGGGGATGGGGGGAGGGGTGATCCCCCCCCGGTCGGCGCCACCATACCCCTCCCCCCAACCTCGGTCCGCTTCGCGGCCCAAGCCCGCAAGGGGAGGGGGGGCGTCGTTTTGACCGCCATACTCCCCCTCGTCCTCGCCGCTTTTGCCCTCGCCTCTCTCAACCTCGCCGGGCACGGGCGGTTCGCCCTCTCCCCCCATGGCAACGTTTTTCTCCTCGCCCGCCTGATCGCCGACGGGCCGGGCAAGGCCACACTGGAAACCCATTGCCCCGATGCTAACTGGCGCCTGTGTCCCTTCATCGCGGAACTATCGACCGATTCCGACATCCTCCTCTGGTCCGCCGACAGCCCGATCCTGAAGGCTGGTGGCCACAAGGCGATCTCGGCCGAGGCCGGTGCCATCATCGCCGCCACCCTGCGGGACCATCCCGCCTGGGTCGCTTCCACCGCGCTCCGCAACAGCCTGGTCCAACTGGTCCGGTTCCACAGCGGCGACGGGCTGGAACCCTGGCCGACCCAGGTCTCCCCCTGGATCGCCCGGGATTTCCCCGCGCGCGAGGCCCACGCCTACCAGGCCGCGCGCCAGCAGACCGCGGGGTTGTCGATCCCCCTGGGCCTCGGCGCAGTCCATGTCGCGGTCGCGATCGCCGGGATTGGGCTGAGCCTCGTGCTTTTGCCCCGCATGATACGCCGGTCCCCGCTGCATGCCGGGTTCCTGGCGATCGCGCTGCTCGCGCTGCCGGCCGGGGCGGTGATCACGGGCGCCCTGTCCTGTCCGCATGACCGCTATCAGGCGCGCATCGCCTGTCTGCCCGCGCTCGTGGGCGCTATCACCCTGCTGGGCTGGCGCCGGCCGCCCGCATGAACCGCGCCGTCCTCTGGTCGGGGGCCGAGGCCGCGGCGGCCGGTGTGCTCTCGCTCGCCTCCGCCTTCCTGATCGCCCGCCTGATCGGACCGGAGGAACTCGGTATCGCCGCGGCCGCCGTCGCGGTGCATGTCGTGCTCTGGGTCGCCGCCAACGCGCTGTTCGCCGATGCGCTGGTGCAGCGCGACCAAGTGGATGACGCGATCCTGTCGAGCGCCTTCTGGTCCGGAGCCGCCACCGGCCTGCTCGCCCTGGCAGTACAGGCCGGTGGCGGCTGGGCCCTGGAGGGGGCGCTGGGCGACTCCCGCCTGATTGGCATGAGCCTACTGCTGGCCTTGCCTTTGCCGCTGGTCGGGGCGGCGAGCATCGCGCAAGGCCTGCTGACACGCCGTCGAGGCTACCGCGCGCTGGCGCTGCGGACCTTCATCGGCCAGGGCGGCGGGGTCGCGGTCGGGATCGGTGCGGCCCTGGCCGGTGCTGGCGCCTGGGCGCTGGTCTGGCAGCAGGCGACGACCTCGCTGGTGGGCGCGCTGGTACTGCTGGCGACGGGTGGCTGGCGGCCGGCCTGGCACTGGCGCTGGGCCGAGGCACGCGCTCTGCTGGTGGTGGGCCTGCCGCTGACCGGCAGCACCCTGACCCAGATCGCCCGCTACCGCGTGTTCGCCGTGCTGATCGGGGCCTTCGCGGGGGCGGCGGTGCTGGGCCAGGTGCATATGGCGTTCCGGCTGGTGGACACGGTGCGCGACCTGACGTTCACGGCGCTCTGGCGGCTGTTCCTGCCGGACCTCGCGCGGTTCCAGCACGACCGGGAGGCGATGCTGGCCCGCGTCGACCGGCTGCTGCGGGGCGCCTGTTTGTTGGTGTTGCCGCTCTGCGCCGCCCTGGCGGTGGGGCTGGGGCCGGCGGTCGCGTTGCTGCTGGGGCCGTCCTGGGCTGAGGCCGGGGTCGCCGCGATCCCCCTGACCGGGCTGATGGCCGTGCTGACCCTGACCTTCCCGGCCGGCGTGGCGCTGATCGCCTTCGGGCAGGCGCGGTTCACGCTGTATGGCAACCTCGCGGCCCTGGTGGTCTGTGTCGTGGCGGTGGGGCTGCTCCGCCCGGAGACGGCCTGGCACGCCGTGATGATCTGGTGCGCGGCCCAACTGGCCGTCGTGCCCTATGCGCTGATGGTCAACGCCCGGGCCTTGGGAGTCGGATGGTGGCGCCCGGTCAGCGGCGGGGCAATGCTGGGCGCGCTCCTGCTGCTCAATGGCACTTGAAGGCGTCGAAGGGTTCGCGGCATTCGAGGCACCGATGCAGCGCCTTGCAGGCGGTGGAGCCGAAGGCGCTGATCGTTTCGGTCCGCGCCGACCCGCAACGGGGGCAGGCCGGACGGTCCTGGCCGAACAGCGCGCCCCTTCCGGCGGCGGGCGGTGGGGCGATGCCGTAGTCCAGCAGCTTGCGCCGCCCCTCGGCCGAGAGCCAATCCGTTGTCCAGGCCGGCGCCAACACGGTGTGGACCCGGATCGGGCCGAGGCCGGCCAGCGCCGTCTCGATATCCAGCGTGATCACGCCCATGGCCGGGCAGCCGGAATAGGTGGGGGTGATCACGACCTCCAGCGTCTCGCCATCGAGGCGCAGGTCGCGCAGCACGCCCAGGTCGGCGATCGTCAGGACCGGGATTTCCGGATCGGTCACGCTGTCCAGCGCCGCCCGCGCCTGGGCGAGCCGTTCGGCAGGAGTCACCAGACAGCGCCCGGGAAAGTGCGGGGCAGGACCTGCATCTCGGCCAGCAGATGCCCGAGATGTTCCGTGTGCCGCCCGTCCCGCCCGCCGCTCTGCATCCAGCCATCGGCGGGGCGGGCCAGGGTGGCGCGGGCGATCACGGGCTCCACCACCGCCAGCCAGGCATCGCGGGACGGCGTTTGCAGTTCGCCGCTATAGGGCCAGAGCGTGTCCAGCGCGTCCTGTGCGCGCCGGTGGGATTCGTCCGTGCCGTCGCCCAGGCGGATCAGCCATTCGGCGGCGTGACGGACGTGATAGGCGGTTTCCTTCGCCGCCTTCGCCGCGATTGCGGCCAGGTCTGGATCAGCCGCCCCCACGGCGTCCCGCCAGAACAGATCGGCGGCGGCGGCGGAGAGCAGCAGGCGGGTCATGGTGAAGGCGAAGTCGCCGCGTGGCAGTTCCAGCATCAGCGCGTTGCGGAACTGGTGCTGGTCGCGCAGGTAGGCGAGTTCATCCTCCGTCCGCCCGCACAGCGCCCCGGCGGCCTGGTACAGCGACCGCGCCTGCCCGATCAGGTCGAGCGCGATGTTCGCCAGCGCCAGTTCCTCCTCCAGCGTCGGGGCGTGGCCGGTCCATTCGCTGAGGCGATGGCCATGGATCAGCGCGTCATCGGCCAGAAGCAGATACGCGTCGACGGCGGGGGAGTCCGCGACGGTGATCGTGGTCGTAGCCATCACATGTTCCCGACTTCGTCCGGCACCTCATAGAAGGTCGGGTGGCGGTAGATCTTCGACGCCGTCGGCTCGAACAACTCGTCCCGGTCGGCGGGGTCGGAGGCGATGATGGCGTTCGAGGGGACGACCCAGAGCGACAGGCCCTCACCCCGCCGCGTGTAGACGTCGCGGGCGGCTTGCAGGGCCATGGTGGAGTCCTCGGCGTGGACGGAGCCGACGTGTTTGTGGGCCAGGCCGTTGCGGGATCGGATGAAGACTTCCCAGATTGGGGTCATGGTTGATTGTCCTTCCTTTTTCTCCCCCTCCCCTTGAGGGAGGGGGTTGGGGGGAGGGGGAGAAACCCCCGGTCCGTGCCGCGATCACCCCTCCCCCGACCCCTCCCTCAAGGGGAGGGGAGCAGGTCAAACACAGTCCACCCTCAGGGGGGAGCAACCCTACGCCGCCTTCTTCTCCCGCGCCCTCTGCTTCGCCGCATAGGCCGCCGCAGCCTCCCGCACCCACGCCCCATCCTCATGCGCCTGACGGCGCGCGGCGAGGCGTTCGCGGTTGCAGGGGCCGTTGCCGGCGAGAACGGCGCGGAATTCGTCCCAGTCTATCTCTCCGAACACCCAATGCCCGGTCGCCTCATCCAACCGCAGGTCAGGGTCCGGAAACGTCAGCCCCAGGAAATGCCCCTGCGGCACCGTTGCATCCACAAACTTCTGCCGCAGCGCGTCGTTGCTGAACCGCTTGATCTTCCACCGCATCGACGTGTCGGAGTGCTGCGAGGCCCCATCCGGCGGGCCGAACATCATCAGGCAGGGCCACCACCAGCGGTTCAGCGCGTCCTGCGCCATCGCCTTCTGTTCGGCCGACCCGCGGGCCAGCGTCAGCATGATCTCGTAGCCCTGGCGCTGGTGGAAGCTCTCCTCCCGGCACACGCGGATCATGGCCCGCGCATACGGCCCGTATGAACACCGGCAGAGCGGGATCTGGTTCATGATCGCCGCCCCATCCACCAGCCAGCCGATCGCGCCGATATCGGCCCAGGTCAGCGTCGGGTAATTGAAGATGGAGCTGTATTTCGCCCGCCCGGACAGAAGCTGGTCGACCAGTTCCTCCCGCGAGACGCCCAACGTCTCGGCGGCGGCGTACAGATACAGGCCATGCCCGCCCTCGTCCTGGACCTTCGCCAGCAGGGCGGCCTTGCGGCGCAGGCTGGGGGCGCGGGTGATCCAGTTGCCCTCGGGCAGCATGCCGACGATTTCGGAGTGCGCGTGCTGGCTGATCTGGCGGATCAGCGTGCGGCGATAGGCGTCCGGCATCCAGTCATTCGGCTCGATGCGTTGTTCGGCGTCGATGCGGGCCTGGAAGCGGTCCGCTTCCGGGCTGGCATCGGTGGGTGCGCCATCGCGCTGGTTCAGGGCCTGGCTGTACATGCGCCGCAGTATGGCGCCACAAGGTCATGCAGGGGAACCGGGTTTTTGGACCCGGTTCCGTGCCGGTCTACTGCCGCAGGGTCAGACTGCCCTTGGTCGGGTTCACCCAGAACACGCTGCCGACCAGGTCGGGATGGATATGCTTCAGCGTCTTCAGGAAGGCCGCCTTCTCGGCGAACTCTTTTGCGTCCACCGGGCGGCCCTGTTCGGCGGCGATCTCGGACCGGTAGGTCAGGGCCGTGTCCGCCACCAGGTTGTAGCCGGTCCGCACCAGGCCGGCGTCGGCGGTCACCCGGTCGCCCTCACCCCAGGTGATCAGGCTGTCGACGATGCCCAGGTGATGATCGAAGTAACCCAGATAGGGCAGTTGCAGGTTGGCCAGGGCGATATTGTAATGCGCTCGGGCTTGCTTCGCGTCGCGCTGAGCCAGCGAGACGAAGGCGCGGTTGACGGCCAGGATCGAATAAGCCGTCCCTTTCGCCATCGGCACTGCCATGCCCTTGGCCCACAGCGCATCGGCCGCGGCCAGGTTGCCAGCGTGAACTTCCAGCAGGCCCAGCGTATTGTAAAGCATCGCCCGTTGCGTGGCCGTGCTTTTGTCGAAGCCGTTCCCCAGGGCCTTGTTTGCCAGTTTCCGCGCCTGCTCAAACCCTTTCGGGTCGCCCTGCAGGCCCGCGACGTAGTCCGCCATCGCCACGCGATACGGCAAATTCTCGGACGCGATGTGGCGGGCCATTTGCTCCACCAGCTCATCCGGACGCCGGTCGGAGCCTGTGCGCGAATAACGTGTCGTGGACCCGTTGGGCGTGGTCACGACGCCGATCAGCGTATGCTCGGAGTCGCCAGGACCCTTCATCATGGCGAATTTCATGCTAACCACGTCGGAGCCGAACTTGCTTTGGATGACTTCCACGACCGGGTCGATCTTCAGCGGCTTGGCCACCACGGCCAGCAGGCTGTCCTTGTTGGCTTGCGCGACGGTGGGGAAGGGCAGGATGAAGGCGATGTCCGACAGGCGAGACAATTCGGCGATGAAAAGCTGCTCCGCCGTTTCTTGAGTTATGCCCTGGGACGTCACGGTCTGCGGCAGGCTGAAGTCGACCCGCATCGTCTTGCCGAACAGCACGGCGTCACCGACGACAGCGCCCAGGAACATGCCGGCGAGGACCAGAAGCGTTCCGATATCCATGATGCAGGGATTCCATTCCTTATGAGCCTCGACCATAACAAATACTTTCATATATTGGAATGACTAATATTGTATATTATTGTAGTCGACGTTAATACACAATTAACACTTGCGGTCCCGGTATGAACGGCTGCCTCGGAACCGGCGCGGGTTTCTGTTCCGGCGCGAACCCCATATACAGGCACATCAAACGTCCAACGCCTGAAAGGTCCCGCCATGGACTTCGCCCTGACCGACGCCCAAACCCAGATCCGCGACCAGGTCGCCCGCATCTGCCAGGATTACGGCGACACCTACTGGCTTGAACGGGAAAACACCGCGACCTTCCCGCACGCCTTCGTCGATGCCCTCGCCGCCGGCAACTGGCTGGGCATCGCCATGCCCGAGGAATTCGGCGGCGCCGGCCTGGGCATCATGGAAGCCACCATCCTGATGCAGGCCATCGCCGAATCCGGCGCGGGCATGAGCGGCGCCTCCGCCGTCCATATCAACATTTTCGGCCTGCACCCCGTCGTCATCCACGGCACGCATGAACAGAAGTCGCGCATGCTGCCGCCGCTGATCCAGGGCAAGGACAAGGCCTGCTTCGGCGTGACGGAGCCGAACACCGGCCTGAACACCACCGAACTGACCACGCGCGCCGAACTGCATGGCGATCACTACAAGATCAACGGCACGAAGATCTGGACCTCCACCGCGCAGGTGGCGAACAAGATCCTGCTGCTGGCCCGCACCACCCCGATCGACAAGGTCAAGCGTAAGACCCATGGCCTGACGCTGTTCTACACCGACCTCGACAAGACCCGCGCCGAGGTGCGCCTGATCCACAAGATGGGCCGCCACGCGGTCGATTCGAACATGGTCTTCTTCGAGGACATGATCGTTCCGGTTGAAGACCGCATCGGTGAGGAAGGGGAGGGCTTCCGCGCCATCCTGCACGGGTTGAACCCCGAACGCGTCCTGGTCGCGGCCGAGGCGATCGGCATCGGCCGAGCGGCGCTGGCGCGGGCGTCGAAGTATGCGCGGGAGCGTGTGGTGTTCGGCCGTCCGATCGGCCAGAACCAGGGCATCCAGCATCCGCTCGCGCGGAACTGGGCGGAACTCGAAGCCGCCAACCTGTTGGTCTACAAGGCGGCCTGGATGTACGACCAGGGCATGGAATGCGGGGCAGAGGCGAACGCCGCCAAGTACCTCGCGGCCGAGGCCGGGTTCCGCGCCGCCGAACAGGCAGTACTGACCCATGGCGGCATGGGCTACGCGCAGGAATACCATGTGGAGCGGCTGTTCCGCGAGGCGATGCTGCCGCGCATCGCCCCGGTCAGCCGTGAACTGGTGCTGAGCTATCTGGCCGAACGCGTCCTGGGCCAGCCGAAGTCGTATTGACCCGACGGGCCGGGGCCGCCCCCCGCGCGGCGCCCCCGGCCTATCCCCTCCGTCATCCCCGGCCTTGTGCCGGGGACCACCCGCCGCACCGCCCTCGGATCGGCCGAAGGGCGCAACAACCAACTCCGATCAACCCTCCGACGACAGCTTCATCAGCAGCAGCCCCGTCACGATCAGCCCCGCCGCCGCCAGCCGCATCGGCGACGCACTCTCCCCCAGCACGAACACGCCCACGGCAAAGGCACCGATCGCACCGATCCCGGTCCACACCGTATAGGCGACACCCAGAGGCAGCGTCCGCATCGCCATCGCCAGCAGCACAAAGCTCCCCGCCATCGCCACAACCGTCACAAGGCTTGGCTGCAACCGGGTGAAGCCCTCGGATTGCTTCAATGAGGCCGCCCAGACGATCTCCAACGCACCCGCGGCCAGAAGCAGAAGCCATGCCATCGGAAGTTCCTTTCGCACTTTCGGGTCGTCCCGATCGCTGGTGCCATTCGGCAGGGGTCGTCCCCTTGGTTCAGCAAATAGCGCCGGTGCGCCGTTGCCGCCACCTGGGACATCTGTTGGGTCATCAGATGGGTGACGGAATATCTTACACTTTGGTATTGATGCCGGAAGGGGCGCCGGTGCAATACACTGATATGGCATAATGTCACTGCATGGCATAAATTTTGCGTTATCGTAACTCCGCGTAGTGCCGCGAGGGATGTCCTGCCGGTGCCACGGCGTGTCAGCAACGTCTGGTTGATGGAACCGATCACGATGCGTTCATTGAATTCCGCGCTCCGCTCAGTCACGCTCCTGGCAATTGCCGTCGCTATCGCCGCGGCGCCGATGCGGAACGCCCATGCGGCGATCATCACCCTGAACTATACAGCCACAGGGTCGAACTTCATCGGAGGGCCGGCCCCGGTCGACCCGGCGAACATTTCGTTCACGCTGAGCTTCGATAACAGCACTTCAACGTTTCCCAGCTCATCGGTGGGTCTGACAATCAACTCCGCCAATTTTTCCTATAGCCCGTCTCCAGGGTTCACCTACTTCTTCAGCTCTGACCAGGTCACTATCGGCGCGGCCGCGGATGGTGCGAGTGGCTTTTCTGGCAATACCAGCGATTTCCGGGTTGTGCTGAACAACGTGTCAATCGCACCGACTCTGGTTGGGTTTGCATTGGCGACCCCTTCGGAGAGTTTGACCGCGGTTGCGCAGACTCTCAGCCTGGTGGTGAACGAGGTCCCGGAACCCGCGTCCCTGGCGTTGTTCGGCGTGGCGCTCGCCGGCATTGGCGCGCTGCGCGCCCGCCGGTCGCTGGGTGTGGCGGCCTGATCCTTCCGACCTGACCCTTCCGGCGCGCGGTCCGATCGCGGCGCCCCGGTGGCACCCGCCCGGTTGCCACGCCCGCCCGCCTGTGGTTACCGCGCCTGCGGCATAGCGAAGGGCGAAGGCAATGAACCTGCAAGGACTGGCGGCGGTGGTGACGGGCGGAGCATCCGGCCTGGGGGCCGCGACGGCAAAGCTGCTGGCCGAGGGCGGCTGCAAGGTCGCCGTGCTCGACATTAACGAAGCAGCGGCCCAGGCCAGTGCCGCCCGCTTCGGCGGCATCGGCATCGCCTGCGATGTCTCCAGCGGCCCGTCCGGAGAGGCCGCCATGGCCGCGGCCCGCGCGGCGCATGGCCCTTGCCGCATCCTGGTGAACTGCGCCGGCGTCGGCACCGCCGGCCGCATCATCGGCCGCAACGGCCCCCTGGCGCTGGAGGCGTTTGAACGCGTCATCCGCATCAATCTGATCGGCACCTTCAACATGCTGCGCCTGGCCGCGGCCGAGATGGCGGCGGCCGATCCGCTGGAGGAAGGCGAACGCGGTCTGATCGTCAACACCGCCTCGATCGCCGCCTATGAGGGGCAGGTGGGCCAGCCCGCCTATGCCGCGTCCAAGGGCGGCGTCGCGTCGCTGACCCTGCCGGCCGCGCGCGAACTGGCCCGGTCCGGTGTGCGCGTTGTCACCATCGCGCCGGGTGTCTTCCATACCCCGATGGTCGATGGCCTGCCGCCGGACGTGCAGACCGGCCTTGCCGCCGACGTGCCGTTCCCGCCGCGCCTCGGCCGGCCGGAGGAATACGCCGCCCTCGTGGCCCATATCGCCGCCAATCGGTTCCTGAACGGAGAGGTGATCCGCCTCGACGGCGCCCTGCGCATGCAACCGCGTTGACCCCGGAGACACGCGCCAGGCTGGAAGCGTTCCAGGAGACCCTGGTCCGCTGGAACGCCGCGATCAACCTGGTCAGCCGCCGCGACATGCCGGTGCTGTGGCGGCGGCATATCGAGGACAGCCTGCAACTCGCCGACCTGCCCGGGCCGATGCCGGCGCGCGCGATCGACCTGGGCTCGGGTGCCGGTTTTCCGGGGATGATCCTGGCCATCGCGACCGGGATGCATGTGGACCTCGTGGAAGAAGACCGCCGCAAATGCGCCTTCCTGCGGGAAGCCGCGCGGATCACCGGCGCCCCGGTCACTGTCCACCCGACAGCAATCGAAACCGTGGCGATCGAGCCCGCCCCCTTGATCACCGCCCGCGCGCTCGCTCCGGTGGCCAAACTGCTCGACCTGGGCGCTCGGCTGCTTGCCCCGGGCGGGGAATGCTGGTTCCTGAAGGGCCGCGACGCGGAGGCGGAACTGGCCGCGGCCCGCGCCGCTGGCTGGACCATGACGGTCGAGCGGATCCCCAGCCGCACCGACCCCGAGGGCGTGATCCTGCGCCTGGGCGAGATCAGCCGGTAGACGCCGCGGCGTTCATTCTTCGTTCAGACTTTGATGATAACGGAGGGCCGGGCGGACCTGATGGTCCTTGACATTCTGTTTTTGTGGATACAATAAACGCTCGACACCTGGGATGAGGCCAAACGCCGGGTCACCCTCGCGGAACGCGGGTTGGACTTCGCCAAGGCCTACCAGTTGTTCGACGGCAAGCACTTCACGCTGCCGGATGACCGCCAGGACTACGGCGAAGCGCGGTTCATCTCGGTCGGTATGCTCGGCCCAAGGTTCGTGGTGGTCGTCTGGACCCCACGCAACGGCGGGCGGAGGATCATTTCCATGAGGCACGGCCATGAGCGCGAGAAAGAGCGTTTCCAAGACTTCCTGGACTGACCCGGACGATGCGCCGGAGCTCACGGAAGCCTGGTTCGAGAAAGCCGATCTGCACGACGGCGAAACGCTGGTCCGGCGTGGCGGCCGGCCGCGGAAGGCGGCGCCGAAGCAGGCGGTGAACATCCGCCTCGATCCCGATGTGGTCGCGCATTTCCGAGATGGCGGCCCGGGTTGGCAGTCGCGGATGAACGCGGCGCTGCGCAAGGTCGCCGGCCTCGGTTAAGGGGGGGCGCCGGGTTGGACCGGCGCCCGTTCCAGCGTCAGCCGCCGTAGTAGACGTTGTCGCCCAGGTCCTTCATTTCCAGGATCGCGGCGTCCGCCCGGCCTTCCGGGGCTTTCATCAGGTGGGCTTCCGTGACCTCGGCCACGACGATGCTGTGATCGCCCAGTTCCAGCACTTCCTTCACGGTGCATTCCACCGCGCCGATCGCGCATTCCAGGATGGGCGCGCCATTCGTGCCGGCATGGAAGGCCTGGCCGGAGATCTTCCCATCCTCGACCTTGGCCGGCTTGAAAAAGGTGAAGGCGGCGCCCTTGCCGTCCTTGCCCAGCATGTTCAGCACGAACTTGCCGGTGCCCTTGACCACCGTATGGGCGCCGGAATCAGCCTTGACGCCGACGACGACCAGAGGGGGGGAGAAGGATGACTGGGTGACCCAGTTCACGGTCGCCGCGCCCACGTTGCCCTTTCCGTCATCGGCGGTGAGCACGTAGATGCCATAGGGGATCATGCGGAGTGTGGTTTTCTTGGCGTCGGCGTTCATCGTTTCCTCCGGTCCTTATTGGTCCGGCTTCGATGTTAGCCACGCCTGCCACGGTTGCCCAGAGTCACGGGCCGTCAGAACAGTTTCTGCGCGTCCGGATACTGCACGACGATATCGGTCGGGTCGGCCAGATGCAGCATGGCGCGGGCGCGTTCGTCCAGCGTGTCGGGGTTCAACTGGTTGGCCCGCAGGCCGGCGACGCGGCGTTCCCACCGGTCCCGTTCGGCCTTGGCCGCCCGGTTATCGGCTTCGACCTGGTGCAGAAGCTCGATCCGCTCCGCCTGCGCGACCAGGCCACGGTTTCCCTGCATGGCATTCCAACCAAAATAGCCAGCGATGGCAAGGAATACCGTCGGGGCGATCATAAGCCGAGCGCGACGCTTGAGATCGAGAGCCAATTGCATTCCCCGTGAGCGGACTCCCCTATGATATAGCCGTACGACTCGGCAATGTGAACGGAAAAGCCGCGAATTCGCCCCTGTTTCGCCACGGATCGCCGATACGACTCGGGGCATGGCGGATTTCCGCCGGAAGGAGGCTTCCGATGAAGACCGGTTCGATCATCCTGACGGCCATTGGGGTCACGATGCTGTTCGCCGCCGCCTCGCCGGCCGAGGCTGGAGACGGGCGCCGGGGCGGCTACTACGGCCATGGGCCGCACTACCATCACTACAACCACCACTACCGGGCACCGCGCTATTACCGGCCCCCGCCGGTCTACTACGCGCCGCCGGCCTACTATGCCCCGCCGCGGGTCTATTATCCGCCCCCGCCGGTGTATTACGCGCCGCCTGCGATCGGGTTCGGCTTTACGTTCCGGTAGGACGCGGGCCCCAGCGCCGTTGACAGGACGGCGCGCCCCTGTTCAAGGTCCGGCCGAACGCATAGGGGACCGGCCGAAGCATGTCCGAGAACAGTCTGCAGCAACCGATCGAAGCCCTTTGGGAGGACCGTGAGAAGCTCACGTCCTCCACCAAGGGCGCAGCGCGCGACGCCGTCGAGGCCGCGCTGGAAGCCATGGACAACGGCACCGCGCGCGTGGCCGAGAAGATCGATGGCGACTGGCACGTCCATCAGTGGCTGAAAAAGGCCGTGCTGATGTCGTTCCGGCTGAATGACTCCGCGCCGATGGAAGGCTCGGGCGGGGCGCCGGTGTGGGACAAGGTCCCGATGAAGTTCGCCGGCTGGGGCGAGAACCGGTTCAAGGAAGCTGGCGTGCGCGCCGTTCCCGGCGCCGTCGTGCGCCGCTCCGCGTTTATCGCGCCGGGTGCGGTGCTGATGCCCAGCTTCGTGAATCTCGGCGCCCGCGTCGGCCGCAATACGATGGTCGATACCTGGGCCACGGTCGGAAGCTGCGCGCAGATCGGTGAGAACTGCCATCTGTCCGGTGGCGTCGGCATCGGCGGCGTGCTGGAACCGCTCCAGGCCAATCCGGTCATCATCGAGGACGATTGCTTCATCGGCGCCCGGTCGGAGGTCGCGGAGGGCGTGATCGTCGAGCGTGGGGCGGTGCTGTCGATGGGCGTGTTCATCGGCGCCTCGACCAAGATCATCGACCGCGCGACCGGCGAAATCCACATGGGCCGCGTCCCGGCCTATTCGGTGGTGGTCCCTGGCTCCTTGCCCGGCCGGCCGCTGCCGGATGGGTCTCCGGGTCCGTCGCTGTATTGCGCCGTCATCGTGAAGATCGTCGATGCCCAGACGCGGGCGAAGACCTCGATCAATGAGCTGTTGCGCGATTGAGCGACCTGACTGACCCGCTGGGCCTCGCCCAGGCACTGATCAGCTGCAACTCGGTCACCCCGGCCGATGGCGGCTCCCTGTCCGTGTTGTCCGAGGCGCTGGAGCGTCTCGGCTTCACAGTCACCCGCCTGAAATACGGAGAGATCGACAACATCTTCGCCCGTCTCGGCACGGAAGGCCCGCATCTG
>CANJSR010000059.1 GCA_947476855.1 Acetobacteraceae bacterium | reverse complement strand
TGCTGGCGGAGCTGGAACGATCCGCCTGGGACCTCGCGATCATCGATGAGGCGCATCACTGCGTCGGCAACGGCGCCACCGACACCCAGCGCCGCCGCCTGGCCGAGGTCCTGGCGGTCCGGGCCGAGGGCCTGCTGCTGCTGACCGCCACCCCGCATGACGGCAACGACGCGCATTTCGCCTCGCTGATGGGGCTGCTCGATCCGGGCCTGGTGGATGGAGAGGGCCGGCTGCTGGGCCAGGCGTACCGGCGCCATGTCGTGCGCCGGTTGAAGGCGCATGTCCGCGATCCCGTGACCGGCCGCGCCTTGTTTCGGGAGCGGACGGTGACCCCGCTGCCGATCACGCTGACGCCCGCGGCGGATGCGCGCGTGCTCGCGTTCCACCAGGCACTGGCCGCCCTGATCGCGCCCCGACTGCGGCGCGGCGCCCATCCGCGCCATCCAGCCGACACGCTGGCCTTCGTGGGGCTGTTGAAACGATCGGTCTCCACGCTGCGGGCCTGCGTCAACACCCTGGCCGTGGTGGCGGACCGGCACGCGGCCTTCGCTGCGGTGGGGGATGAGGCGGCGCTTCGCCGGGAACGGGCACGCGCGCTGCGGACCTATCGCCGGCGCCTCGCGCGCTATGGCGTGCTGTCAGCCGAGGACGAACGCGACCAGGCGGAACTGGAGGCCCAGGGCATGGCCGCCGAACTGCATGAAGCACCGGCGGGCGACATCACCGCCGCCCTGCGCGCGCTGATCCGCCTGGGCGAGGACGCGGCGGCCGAGGACCCCAAGCTGCGCGCGCTGGCGGCCGATATCCGCGCGATCCGGGCAGCCGAACCGGACGCCAATATCCTCGTCTACACGGAATACGCCGACAGCCAGGACGCCGCCCGCGACCACCTGCTGGCCGATCCGTCGGTCGGCGGCGCGATCCTGACCATCAGCGGCGCCGACCCCGACCACCGGCGCGCCGCGGCCGCGGACCGTTTCGCCACCGAGGCCCCGATCATCCTGGTTAGCACGGACTCGCTGGCCGAGGGGCTGAACCTGCACCAGCGCTGCCGGCATCTGATCCACCTCGATCTGCCCTACAATCCGAACCGGCTGGAACAGCGCAACGGCCGCATCGACCGCTATGGCCAGCGCCACGAGCCGGATATCCGCTACCCCTATCTGGCCGGCACCTTCGAGGAACGGCTCCTGCTGCGCCTGATCGCGAAGTATGAGCGCGCCCGCCTGGCGCTGGACGTGATGCCGGAGACGATCGGCGTGACGGCGGAGGGCGACGCGCTGGGGCCGGGCCTGGTGGCGGGCTTCGCCGAGGAACAGGCGCCGCTGTTCCCGCCGAAGCCCTCACCGATCCGTGGCCTTGACCGGGTGGCCGAGGAAGCCGACGCCGCCGCCTATCGCGACCTGCTGCACGAGATCGACCGAGCCTATGCCGGCTTCGAGCGGATGGCCGTCCGGCATGGCTGGCTGACCGGCCTCGGCGCCGCCAGCGCGACCCGGCTGCCCCCGGGCGCGACGCGGGCGATCGGCGGCCGCGGGCCACTGGATTTCCTGGGCGAGGCGATCGTGCTGGCGGGCGGGTCGGTAATGACGGACGCCCCGGTGACCGGCAATCGTTTGGCTGTGGCCGCCGGCACCGATCCGGGCCAGTCGGCGTTGCTGCTGGTGCCCCCGGCGGCGTGGCACGCCGACCTCTCCGGCCTGCCGGGGCACGACCCCGGGACCGGCGGGCTACGCGCCACCGCCGATCCGGCGTTGTTGCGCGATGCACAAGGGCGGGAGGTCGCCTGTCCCGGCTGGGCGCACCCTTTGGTCCGGCGCGTAACGGAACACATGCGGGCCGAAGCAGCCGAAGGCCCGGACCCACGGATCGCGGTCGCCCGAGGCCAGGACGACCCCTCCGTGCTGCTGACCTATGCGCTGGATCTGCGGGACGGTCTGGGTTCGGCCCTGCGCGACGTGATCGCGGTTCGGTTGTACCGAACCGGGCCGCCTCGGGTCATCGTTGACCCGGCCGCTTGGCTGGCGCTGGCCCAAGGCAACACAGGATCGGACGACTCAGGATCGGATGACAAGGGACCGGACGACACATGGTCCCGGCTGTTCGCCGCCTGGGTGCCAGACCGGGGACCCGACGCGCTGGCCCTCGCGACCGAGGCGGCCGGGGCTATCACCGAACGGTTCCGCGCGACCCACGACGCGATGCTGGCACGGGAGACGAGGACGCTGACCGACTGGCTGAACCGCCGGACGACCGAGATCGCCGGCCCCTGGACACCGCCCACGCCCGACCTGTTCGGCGATGTCCCGGAGGCGCCGGACTGGAAGACCCTCCCCACCGCGCTGGACCGCCTGGCCGCCTTCACCGCCGATGCCACCGCGCCCGCGGAACAGCGCCGCGACGCCGCCGCCGTCCTCGCCCTGTTCCGCGAGCGGACCGAGGCACTGGCCGCCCGCACCATCCAGGGCGTGCCCGCGATCACCCCGATCGGCATGCTGATGCTGCGCCCGGACGCGCCATGAAGGCCGGGACCGCCACGGCCCGTCGTTCCCCGAACCGGGGCGCGCGGGGCACGCGGCGGCCTGTGCCGCCACCAGTGGCGACCGAAGCCAGCGCCCGGGCCCCGACCGCGACCGGGTCCGCGCTGACCGCGTCCTTCCTCCGCCTCGATCTGCCCGACGTGCTGACCCGCCTGGGGCTGCCGCCCACCGACCCCGCCCGCCTGGCCGCGATCTGGCGCGCGATCCAGGGCCATTTGCGTCAGCTCGGGCCCACCGCCGGCCCGACCCAGGTGCTGCGGCACGCGGTCACACCCCTGGCCCTCGCCTTGGGTCTACGCCCGCCGGTCCGCGCCGAACCCGTCACCACCCGGGAAGGCGCGGAGGATGGCGGCCACCTTCTGCACGGGGGCGATGGCGGCCTGCTCCGCGCCTGGGCCACCGGTTCGGCGGCCGACCTCGACGCCCCGATCCGCGCGCCCAAGGCCTGGCGGGCCAGCCCCCTGCGCGCCGCCCACCGCGTCCTGCGCGCCGGCAACCAGCGGCTGGGCCTGCTGACCAATGGCATGGACCTGCGCCTGCTGATCAGCGACCCGGCCCTGCCGGACAGCCATGTGTCCTTCCCGCTCGATGCCTGGCGCGCACCCGGACCACCGCCCGAGGGGCTGGACCTGCTGCTCCGCCTGGCCTGCGAGGCCGGCATCGCCGCCCTGCCCGGCATCCTCGACGCCGCCCGCCTGCACCAGGCGCGGGTCACCGGCGCGCTGCGGACCCAGGCGCGGGCGGCGCTGGAAGGATTCCTCCAGGCGGTGATCCAGGACGCGCCGGCCCCGCCCCCGCCCGCCGATCTCTGGCATGACGGCCTGATCCTGATCCACCGGCTGCTGTTCATCCTGAAGCTGGAGGCGTCCGCCGACCCCGCGCAGGGATTCAGCTTCGCCGCCACGCGGCTTTGGCGGGAGGGTCTGTCGCCCAACCAGGCCCTCGGCCCCCTGGTCCGGCGGCACCTCGACCACGGCCAGGCGACCGGCAGCATGCTGGAAACCGGCCTGCGCCAGTTGTTCCGCGCCGCGCAAGAAGGGCTGCGCTGCGCCGAACTGGTGATCGCGCCGCTGGGCGGGGCGTTGTTCGCCGCGGACACGATGCCGGTGCTCGACCGCCTGCCCTGGGGCGAACGGGCGGTGGCGCTGCTGCTCGACCGATTATTGTGGACCACGCCCGCCGGCGGGGCACGCGAACGGGTCCACTACGGCGCGCTGGACGTGGAGGTGCTGGGCAGCGTCTACGAATCCCTCCTGGACCTGGAACCCGGCATCGCCGGCCGCCCGATGAGCCGCCTGCGTCGATCCGAACGGGAGGTGGTCATCGCCGCCGATCCCACCCATCCCCTGGCGGTGGAGGCAATCCCCGCCGGACGGTTCTTCCTGCGCGCCGGCCAGGGCCGCAAGGCCAGCGGCAGCTACTACACGCCCACCGGCTTCGTCCGCTTCCTGGTGGCGGAAAGCCTCGGCCCCGCCTGCCGGTCCCGCAGCCCGGACGCTGACCCGGACCCGGGTGCGATCCTGGCGTTGCGGGTCGTCGATCCGGCGACCGGCAGCGGGCATTTCCTGGTCGAAGCCTGCCGCTTCCTGGCCGAGGCGCTGTTCGACGCCTGCCGCCGCTGCGACGCCCTGGCCCGCGATCCCGCGACGCCCCCCGCCCGCGCCGCCGTCCTCTCCGCCCGCATCGCCGCTTTGCCCGATCCCGACGGGCTGCTGGCAAGCTGGCTGCCCGCCTTGGCCAAGGGCGGGATCGCCGAGCGGCGGGCGATGGCGCTGTGCCGACGGTTGGTGGCCGTGCATTGCCTGTATGGCGCGGACCGCAACCCGCTGGCGATCGAGCTCGCGAAACTGGCCCTGTGGCTGGAATCGCACGCGGAGGGGCTGCCGCTGACTTTCCTGGATCACCGGCTGGTGCAGGGGGATTCGCTCGCCGGCCCGTTCCTGGATGACATGCGGCGCCTGCCGGTGGGCGGCGGGATGCTCGATCCGCTGCTGGCTGCCGGGCTGGCCGACCGTCTGGCGGCAATGCACGCGACGGCGGTCGAGCAGGTGCGCCGGATCGGGGCCACCCTGGGCCGCGACCTCGCCGATCTGGCGCTGAAGCAGGCGGCGCGGGAAGCGTTGGAGTCGGCGCGCGCGCCCTTGCTGAACCTGGCCCGCGCCTGGGCCGGAGCGGCGATGCTGGCGACGCGGGAGGGCGATGACGAGTGGCAGGCCCTGGCCCAGGCGGTCGCCGCCACCGGCGCCTGGCCCGCGGCCCCCACCCCGCGCCAGGCCGCCATGCTGGAAGCGGGGGCCGAAGCCCTGCCCTGGGACCTCGCCTTCGCCGAGGTCGCCGGCTTCGACGCCGTGATCGGCAACCCGCCCTGGGACGTCATCCAGCACAACACGAGCGATTTCGTCGCCGGCCACGACCTGTCCGTACTGGATGCGCCGACCAAGCGGGAGCGTGCGGCCATCGAGGCGCGGGTCCTGGCCGACCCCGCGGTCGCGGACGACTTCGCCGCCTACCGCGCGGGGTTCGACCGCCGAAAGCGCGTCGCCAACCGCCTGTTCCGGCACCAGCGCGTGGGGATGGGCAGCGACTCCACGGCCGGGAACCTCGATGCGTTCCGGCTGTTCGCGGAGCGGGCGATCCGGCTGGCGGCGGCGGATGGGGCGGTGGGGCTGCTACTGCCCTCGGCGTTTCATGCCAATGAGGGAACGACCGGGATCCGCCGGCTGTATCTGGACCACGGCCTGGAAACCTGCCTGTCGTTCGAGAACCGGCGCGGCCTGTTCGACATCGACAGCCGCTTCAAGTTCGCCCTCGTCGTGGCCCGCCGGCCCGGTCCGGCCCATGCCGTGCGCTGCGCCTTCTATCTGGAGGAGATCGGGCAGGCCGGGGACCCCGCCCGGGTGATGACCTATGACCGCGCTTTCATCGATGCCTCGGGCGGGCCGTACCAGACGCTGACGGAACTGCGCGGCCCCGCCGACCTGATCCTGGCGCGCCGGCTGTTCGCCAACGGAGGGCAGCGGTTCGGCGCGTGGTGCGCGTCGAACGGCATTCGCCTCGGCCGCGACCTGCACATGACCGACGATGCCGGCCTGTTCGCCCCGATCGGTGGGGCCGGCGACGATCCCGCCTGGTGCCCGCTGCATGAGGGCAAGACGTTCCACCAATATACCGATCGCTGGGACACCGCGCCCCGCTATCGCGTCCGCACCGAGGCGCTGGCGGCCAAGCCCCTGGTCGCCGAGTCCGTGCGGCACTTCCGCCTCGCGTTCCGCGACATCGCGCGATCCAACGACGAACGATCCGCCATCGCCACGATCCTGCCGCCCGGTGTCGTGCTGGGTCATACCGCGACCGTTGAAAAGACGCCCGGCGCGCGCCCGCCCCGCCTGGCCCTGGCGCTGTGCGCGGTGTTCAACGCCTTCCCCTTCGACTGGCTGGTGCGGCAGAAGACGGCGACGCATCTCAGTCTCTACCTGCTGGACGGCTTGCCGATGCCGGCGCTGACCGAGGACACACTGACCGCCTTGGCCGAAACGACCGCGGCACTCTGCGCGAACGACGCCCGGTTCGCCCCGCTGGTCGGCAACCGCGCTCGATGGCCAGTCGTCGCTAATCCAGCCGAACGCAATCGTCTGCGCGCCGAGGCGGATGCCGTGGTCGCCCATGCCTACGGCCTGACCCGCGAGGAATACGCCCACGTGCTCAAGAGCTTCAGTCACGCCTCGTGGTCCGAGGCCCCGACGCTGTGCCTGACGGCCTATGACCGGATCACTACCCACCGGACCGCCAACGCCCGGACACTGGCGTCTCCGCCAGGCTCCGTGAAAATCCGTGCCAGATCCGTGTAAATCCGTGTCCACCAAAGCAGAACACCCAAGCACCGGCCAACCCCGCCCGCCCGGAACCGCACGCCAGATCCCTGCCCATGAACAGCAGCCACATGGCTGCAACCTCCGGAAATCCTGTCCGTCGCGCCGACATCCTGATAGGAACCGTTCTCCCATCCCGGCAGGTTCGGCTTCATGCAGTACGGCCACCAACAACCCGATGATGATTTCGTCAGCAACGGCGTGCTCGGCCGGCGCATGTTCGCCTGGATCATCGATGCCGCCGTAATCGGCGTGATCGCCTTCGGCCTCGCCATCCTGATCTGGATGATCGGCTTCGCCACGCTGGGGCTGGGGTTCGGTCTATTGTCCGTCCTGCCGTTCGTCCCGTTCCTCTATCACGTGCTGTCCCTGCTCAGCCCCGCCAGCGCCACGCCCGGCCAGCAACTGTGCGGCCTGATCGTCCGCCGCAACGCCGATTTCGGCCCACCCACCCTGCTCCAGGCCGTCGTCAGCGTCCTGGTCTACTACGCAACCCTCGCGACATCCGGCCTGCTGCTGGTCGTCGCCCTGTTCGTTCCCCGCAAACGGACCCTGCACGATCTACTCAGCGGCCTGGTCGTCATGCGCGTCGAAGCGCTTGAGGCGTTGACCCAGGCGCGGGGCCAATGGAACATGGGTGACGGTTCGTACCCCCGACAGCATGGGCCATGACCTACAAGCCAGCGCGCCGCCCGCAGTTCTTCTACACGACCGCGCCTCTGCCCTGCCCCTATGTCGCGGGCAGGACGGAGCGGAAGGTCGTGACCGAGATCACCGGCCCCGACGCCGACAACCTGCACGACCGCCTGTCCCGCGCCGGCTTCCGCCGCAGCCACAACATCGCCTATGCCCCCGTCTGCCCCAACTGCCAGGCCTGCATTCCGATCCGCGTGCCCGTCGCCAGTTTCCAGCCCGGGCGCACGCTCCGCAAAATCGAAAAGGCCAACGCCGACCTGGAAGCCTATGAGGTCCCGGCCCGCGCCACCGCGGAACAGTTCCAGTTGTTCCAGCGCTACCAGCAGACCCGCCACGGCGCTGGCGACATGGCGACCATGAGCTTCTACGACTACCGCGCGATGGTCGAGGACACGCCGATCGACACCTTCATCGTCGAGTTCCGCGATGGGGAGGACCGGCTGGTGGGCGCCTGCCTGACCGATCGCCTCGGCGATGGCCTGTCCGCCGTCTACAGCTTCTTCGCCCCGGGGATGGAGAAACGATCCCTCGGCACCCAGGCCGTGCTGTGGCTGATCGGCCATGCCCGCACGCTGGGCCTGCCGCATGTCTACCTGGGCTATTGGGTGCCGGAGAGCAGGAAGATGGCCTACAAGGCCCGCTTCCGTCCCGCCGAGGTCCTGTCGGGCGGCACCTGGCGCATGCTGACGGACGCCGATGTGGTGCGGCATGACGGCGCGGGATCATCCGAACAGGAACTGGTCCAGGAATCCACGACCTGATGGGACAGGAGCCTGACTGGCTGCTGTGGGCGCGGGAAATCCAGGCGACGGCGCAGACCGGCCTCGCCTTCAGCCGCGATCCCTATGACCTCGACCGCTACCAGGCGCTGATGGGGCTGGCGGCCCGGATCATGGCCGAACACACAAGCGCCGACCTGGGCCTGATCGAGAGCCTTTTCGGCCAGGAGGCCGGCTATGCGACCCCCAAGCTGGGCGTGCGCGCGGCGGTCTTCGATGATGACGGCCGAATTCTGATGGTGCGCGAAACCGCCGACGACCACCGTTGGACCATCCCCGGCGGCTGGGCCGACGTGAACCAGACCGCCGCGCAGTCCGTGGTGCGGGAGGTGTGGGAGGAATCGGGCTTCCACGTCCGCCCGGTGAAGCTCGCCGCCGCCTGGGACAAGGCGACCCAGGGTCTGGTACTGGGGCCGTTTTCCATCACCACCCTGTTCTTCATCTGCGAACCAACGGGCGGAGAGGCGACGACCAGCCTGGAAACCAGCGAGATCGGCTGGTTCGCGGAAGACGCCATCCCCTCCGACCTGTCCACGCGCCGGATCAACCCGCGCCAGATCGCGCAGATGTATGCCCATTGGCGTGATCGGTCCCTGCCGACCGAGTTTGACTGAGCCCTGGAGCGTAGTCCCGTCCTGGTGGGCGCAGGGCTGACCACCACGATTTTCCGCTGTTGCTGACGGGCAAGTCGTGGATGGCGGCCCTTCGGCCGCCACGACGGGTAGGACCGACCGGTGGGCCAAACGTTACAGCGGCCGGTGCGCCAGCCGCCGCAACGAAAGGCAGCGCCGGTCAGCCTTTCTTTACATTCCAGAACACGATCGACGGCCCCTTCAGGATCCCCGTCAGGTTCTCCCGCCAGGCCGAGGACTGGACATACCGCCCCAGCGGAATGAACGGCACCGTCTGGTAGGCATGAAGCTCATACGCCCGTTCCAGCTTCGTCTGTTCCGCCGGGTCGGAAACGCCGAGCCATTGGTCGTACATGCGTTCTGTTTCGGGATCCTCGGGCCAGCCGAAGAAGGCGTTCTTGCCGTTGCCGCGCATGAACATCCCGACCAGGGGAGAGCGCATCTCGGCGACCGGGGTCACGGTCGGGAACAGTGACCATCCGCCTTCGTTCAACTGGCCGCGGTTGTTGCGCCTCGTCTGCACGGTCGCCCAATCCATCGGCTGGGCGTCGACGTTGATGCCCGCGTCCTGCAACTGCTGGGTCACGATCAGGCTGGCGGGGTTGTAGAAGGTGTGCTCGGTCGCGTGCAGCAGGGCGAGCTTTTCGCCCTTGTAGCCCGCGGCATCCAGCATCTTCTTGATCTCGGCCTTGCTCTTGGGCGCGCGGACATTGTCCAGGCCGGCCTCGTCGACCTCCTTCTTGCCGGTGAACATGAATCCCTGGGGCACGAACCAGTTTTCCGGGTCGCCGCCCATGATCGCGGTCATCACCTCCTTCTGGTCGATCGCTGCCATCATCGCGCGCCGGAACGCTGGGTTGGAGGTTGGCGCGGCCTGGTGGTTCGGGCGCAGCGCCATGATCTGGCCATAGGTATCCAGATGCCCGGTCTTGATCCCCTTCGCCTTGCGGAGGGTGCCGATCAGGTCGGGCAGCGGGATTTCGATCCAGTCGAGTTCCCCGGTCATCAGCGCGTTCACCGCGGTGCCGCCATCGGGGATCATCAGCCATTCCACCCGATCAACAAACACCCTTCGTCCGCCCGCCGTGTAGCTCGGCGCCTCATCGCGGGGGACGTATTTCTCGTTCTTCTCGAACACGGCCTTGCTGCCGAGGACGTGTTCCTTGTGCACGAAGCGGAACGGGCCGGAGCCGATCGCCTCGGGGATCTGCTTGAACGGATCGGTCGCGGCCAGTCGTTCCGGCATGATGACGGGCGGGATGGTGACCTTGCACATCAGTTCGGGGAAATGCGGGAACGGCTTGTTCAGCCGCAGGATGACGGTGCGGTCGTCCTTGGCCGACATCTCATCCATTCGGGCCATCAGCGTGGCGCCGGCCGGGTCGCGCTTGCTCCACCGGTTCAGCGACGCGACCACGTCCCGGGCCAGCACCGGCGTGCCGTCATGGAACCACTGGTTGGGCCGCAGCGTCAGGGTCCAGCGCTTGCCGCCGTCCTCCATCAACCCGCCTTCCAGCATCTGCGGATGGGGAACCAGGTTCTCATCGCGGCCATACAGTGTCTCGAACACCATGAAGCCGAGGTTGCGGACGATCTGGGCGCTGCTCCAGACCGGGTCGATCGTGTTGAGCACGGCCTGCGGCATGACCCGCAGGACGCTGGCCGGCTGCCCGAGGGCGGGGCTGGCGAGGGGCACGGCCGCGGCGGCCGCACCTTTCAGCAAGGTTCGACGTTTGATCATGGTCATTTTCCTCCCTGGCGCCTTATGCGGCGATTACCAGATTGACCTGACCGGACCTTTTTCCCGTGCCTCCCCGCCCGTCAAACCATGTCAGGTCTTCTTGACGTTCCAGAACACGACCGACGGGCCCTTCAGGATACCCTGAACATTGTCCCGCCAGGCGGAGGTTTGTCGATACCCGCCCAACGGGATGAAGGGCAGCGTTTCGAAGGCCTGAAGCTGATAGTCACGCTCAAGTTTAATTTGTTCGGCGGGATCCGATGTTTCGAGCCAGGTTGAATAGAGGGATTCGATCTTCGGATCGTCGGGCCAGCCGAACCAGGCATCCTTGCCGTTGCTGCGGATGAAGTTGGCCAGCAGCGGATCGGTATAGTCGGGAAACGGTGCGACACTGGGAAACAACGACCAGCCGCCCTTTTCCACCGGTTCCTTGCTGATCCGGCGTGCCTGCACGGTACCCCAGTCCATCGGCTGGTTGTCGACGTTGAAGCCGGCTTCGCGCAGTTGATGGCCGATGATGGAGGCGGAGGGGTTGTAGAACGTGTGCTCGGTCGCGTGCAGGAGGGCGATGCGTTCGCCCTTGTAGCCCGCCTTGTCGAGCATGGCCTTGATCTCAGCCTTCGTATGCCGCTTGCGGACCAGGTCGAGCCCGGCTTCACGGACCTCCGGATGCGGGCTGCGGAGAAAGCCGACATCGGTAATCATGTTGGTGGGATCACCGCCCATGACCGCCAGCATCACCTCCTTCTGGTCGATCGCGGCCAGCATCGCGCGCAGGACCGCCGGATTGTTCGTGGGCGTAACGGTGTGGTTGGGGCGAAGGAAATGGATCTGGCCCTGGGTGTCGAGCACCTCGGTCCGCACGCCCTTTGCCTTTTTCAGCATCGGCAGCAAATCGGGCAACGGGATTTCGATCCAGTCGATCTCTCCGGTCACCAGCGCGTTGGCGGCGGTGGCGCCGTCGGGCATCATCTTCCATTCGACCCGATCGACGTAGACCGGCCGGCCGCCGGCCATGTAGCTGGGGGCTTCGTTGCGGGAGACATATTTGTCGAACCGCTCGAAGGCCGCGGAGCTGCCGAGGACCTGTTCCTTGGCCAGCCAACGGAACGGGCCACTGCCGATGGCTTCCGGTATCTGCTTGAACGGATCGGTCAAGGCCAGGCGTTCGGGCATCATCACGGCGGGGGTGATGATCTTGCACAGGGCCTTGCGCAGATGCGGGAACGGACGGTTCATGCGCAGAACGATCGTGCGGTCGTCGATCGCCTCAAGCGCCTCGGTCCGGCGGGCGATGGTGACGCCCACCTGGTCGCGCGCCATCCAGCGCTTCAGGGAGGCAACGCAGTCCCGCGCCAGCACCTTTTCCCCATCATGGAAGACCAGGTTTTCCCGCAGCTTGATGGTCCAGCGCTTGCCGCCGTCCTCCATCAGGTCGGCTTCGACCATCTGCGGGCGGGGGACCATGTTCTCATCGAGGCCGTACAGCACGTCGTAGACCATGAAGGCCATGTTGCGGACGACCTGCGCGCTGCTCCAGACCGGATCGATCGAGGTGAGGCCCGCCTGCGGGACGCAGACCAGGGTGCGGGCGTTGGGCGCGGCGATGGCGGGGCGGGCAAGCGGCGACACGGCAGCCGCGGCGAGAAGAGTACGCCGGTTGAGCATTATTCTGGAAACTCCCGAATGGATTACCGATTATTCATGCCGCCCTTGTGGGCGTTCATTTCCTCATGAACCTCGGCTTCGATCATTTCAAGCAACCGGGCCGGGAAATACCGGGGCACGCCGCGCGTGATGAAGACCAGCCGCGACGTCCGGTCGGCCGAGGGCCAGGCCGGCAGGAAGGCGGGCGGGGAGAAGACATGACGCACGCCGTGCAGGACGGCGGGACGGTCATCGGCCTCGGCGATCGCGACGATGCCCTTCATGCGCAGCAAGGCGGGGCCGCAATGTTCCGCCAGGGCCTGCAACAGCAACGTCAGAGCCAAGGCGGGGATGGGCGCCTCCCGCGTCAGGCTGAACGTCTCGACCCCGTCGGAATGGCGGGCGGTGGAAAAGGGAGACGCCGCTGGCTGGTCCGGCAAGCGGGCAAGGCGGTCGTTGGCGACACCCCCCACCCGCCCGAACAGCGACGCAGGGTCGATCGCATCGGAGCGCCCGCGTTCGGCCGAGGGGTTCAGCGCGTCCAGCCGTTCCAGCAATTCGGCCGACGGCGCGCCCAGATCGGCCTTGCTGAGCACCAGCAGATCGGCGACCGCGACCTGCCGGCGCGCCTCCGGATGGTCATCCAGCGTGGTCGCGCCGAACAGGGAATCGACGACGGTCAGCACGGTGTCGATCACATGGTCGCGGCCCAGGTCCCGATCCGTCATCAGCGCGTGCAGGATCGGCGCGGGGTCGGCCAGGCCTGATGTCTCGATCAGCACCCGGTCATAGGACGCGGCGGGATCGGCCCGCAGGTCCAGCAGGGTCTTCACCAGGTCGTCGCGCACCGCGCAGCACAGGCAGCCGGTGGTCAAAGCGGTGAAGGTCTCATTGCTCGACGCGATCAGTTCGTGGTCGAGCCCGATCTCCCCGAACTCATTCACGATGACCGCGGTGCGCGCGAAGGCGGGGTCGCGCAAGACACGCCCGATCAGGGTGGTCTTGCCACTGCCCAGGAAGCCGGTGACGATGGAGACAGGGATCACGAACGGACTATCCGGGGCCGCGAGGCCCCTGGCAAGGGAGGCAGGCGGATGGACGACAATATCTCCGGTGGCGCGGTATGCGGCCCCGATGGATGTGACGACACGGCGGCGCCGGTTTCGCTGGGCACCAAGCCGGCGGTGGGCACGCGGATCGACATCGTCTCCGACGTGATCTGCCCCTGGTGTTATATCGGCAAGCGCCAACTCGAACGGGCGCTGGAGATGCTGCGGGCCGAGGGGCTGCACTTCTCGGTGCATTGGAATCCGTTCCAGCTCAATCCCGACATGCCGGCCGAGGGGCGGGACCGGGCGTCGTACCGGGCGATGAAGTTCGGCAGCGCCGCCAAGGCGGCGGAGCTTGACCAGCGGATCATCGAATCGGCGGCGGGCGTCGGGCTGGCGTTTCGCACCGACCTGATGACGCGGACGCCGAACACGATCGACGCGCATCGGCTGATCTGGTTCGCCGGCACCAAGGGCGTGCAGGACGCGGCGATGGAGGTCGTGTTCAGGGCCTATTTCACCGAGGGCGCGGATGTCGGCGATCACGCCGTGCTGACCGCCTGCGCGGTCGAAGCCGGGATGGACGGGGCCGAGGTTGTGGCGTTCCTGTCGGGTCCGCTGGCGGACCAGGAGATGCGGGCCGCGGACCAGGCGGCGCGGGAGGCAGGGGTGAACGGCGTGCCGTCGTTCTTCCTGGACGGGTATGGGCTGTTCTCGGGCGCGATGCCGGCCGAGACGATCGCCAATGCGTTGCGGCGGGGCAACAAGATCCTGCTGGAAAAGGCGGCCTGACGACGCAAGGTTTTTCAGATTTGTGACCTCCGGGGGAAACACCGTCCCCTGGGACGTAACAAGTTTACCATTCCGCGACACACGCTATAAGTCCGTCAGAGACATAGGAGGCGTCCCACCATGGCATCCAAGCACCCCGAGACCCTGGCCCTGCATGCCGGATGGCGGCGTGACAGCGCGACCAACGCCGTCGCCGTGCCGATCTATCAGACCACCTCCTACCAGTTCGACAGCAGCGAGCACGCCGCCAACCTGTTCGGGCTGAAGGAGCTGGGGAATATCTACACCCGCATCATGAACCCGACGAACGACGCGCTGGAGCAGCGCCTGGCCGCGCTCGAAGGCGGCGTGGCGGCACTGACGCTCGCGTCCGGCCAGTCGGCCTCGGCGTTTTCGGTGCAGAACCTGGCGCGCGCGGGGGACAACATCGTCTCCTCCACCGACCTGTATGGCGGGACCTGGAATCTGTTCGCCAACACGCTGAAGGACCAGGGGATCGAGTGCCGCTTCGTCGATCCGTCCGACCCCGAGGCCTTCGCCCGCGCGACCGACGCCAGGACCCGCGCCTACTACGCGGAGACTCTGCCGAACCCGAAGCTGATCCCCTTCCCCATCGCCGACGTCGCCGCGATCGGCCGCAAGCTCGGCATTCCGCTGATCATGGACAACACGGCGGCCCCGCTGCTGGTCCGGCCCTTCGATCACGGCGCGGCCGTGGTCATGTATTCGACGACGAAATACATCGGCGGGCACGGCACCTCGATCGGCGGCGCGGTGATC
Source organism: Acetobacteraceae bacterium (assembly GCA_947476855.1). Next base: position 525 of record CANJSR010000059.1, on the reverse strand, counting down.
GATGGCGGCAACTTCGATTGGGAAGCCTTCCCCGAGCGGCAGCCGCTGCTGAACTCCCCCGACCCGTCCTATCATGGGGCGGTGTGGTCGCAGGCGGTGAAGCCGCTGGGGCCGATCGCCTATATCCTGAAGATGCGGGTGACGCTGCTGCGCGACCTTGGCGCGGCGATGGCGCCGTTCAACGCCTTCATGTTCATCCAGGGGCTGGAGACGCTGCCGCTGCGGATGCGGGAACACAGCCGCAACGCGCTCGCCGTCTCCAACTATCTGGCCGGGCGGAAGGAAGTGGCCCGCGTGATCCATCCCGCGCATCACACCGGCGTGGCGGCTGACCGGACAGCCAAATACCTGCCGCATGGCCAGGGCGGCCTGTGCGGGTTCGAGCTGAAGGGCGGGATCGACGCCGGCCGGAAGTTCATCGACAGCCTGAAGATGTTCTACCACGTGGCCAATATCGGCGACGCCCGCAGCCTGGCGATCCATCCGGCCAGCACCACGCACTCGCAGTTGACCCCGCAGGAGCAG
>CANJSR010000058.1 GCA_947476855.1 Acetobacteraceae bacterium | reverse complement strand
CGCCCGGATCCTACAACGCCGTCGCCCATCTGCGCCCCTGGCTCCAGTTCGAGGAACTGACGGCCAGCATGCGCCTGGTGGCGGAGATCCCGACCCGGTCATAGCGCGTGGACCAGGGCGCGCCGGATACGACGCTGCGGGCGGCCGTGCTGAACGGCCGCCTGTTCGGTGCCGCGGCCGAGGGGACACGGACGGCCCTCGCGGACTTCCTGACCGCCAGCCCCGCCGACGCGCTGCGCGCCTGGTTCGGCGATACGCCGCCCCTGCACCTGCGAGGGGCGATCGATCGCGATATCTCCGCCATCGACGACCTGCTGTCGGCGCAGATCGACGCCATCCTGCATCACCAGAAGACGCGGCGGCTGGAAGCACGGTGGCGGGCGATGCACTGGCTCACCGATCTCGCGCATCGCGGCCGGTGGCGGGACATCCGGTTCCGCGTCCTGAATGTCTCCTGGCCCGAAATCGCCCGCGACGTCACCCGTGCGACCGAGTTCGATCAGAGCGAATTGTTCCGCAAGATTTATGAGGAGGAGTTCGGGCGCGCCGGCGGCGAACCCTATGGGCTGCTGGTCGTTGATCATGAAGTCAGCCACGGCGTCACCCGAGGCACGCCCGCCGATGATGTCTCGATCCTGGAACAGTTGCGCGGCATCGCCGCCGCCGCCTTCTCCCCGATGATCTTCGGTGCCTCACCGGCGCTGCTGGGGCTTGAGACATTCGACGCATTGCAGCGCCTGCCCGATCTGGAATCCCCGTTCCGCGACCGCCATCACGCCAGGTGGAACGGCCTGATGGGTCGGCGCGATACCGAGTTCCTGGGCGTCACCCTGCCGCGCGTCCTGATTCGGCAGCCCTGGCGGGACGATCACCGGCAGTCGATGCCCTTCCGCTATGACGAAGCCGTGCCCACCGCCGCCGAACGATGCTGGGCCAACGCGGGATTCGCCTTCGCCGCCGTCGTTGCCCGGGCCTTCGCCGAGTATGGCTGGCCCGCCGATGTGCGTGGCTCGGAAACCGGACGCACCGGGGGCGGGATCGTCGCCTTCACCGTGCAGGACGGGTCCCGCAACCGGCCCGGCGACGGCACCGACGGCGACGGCAACCCGGTCACCGGACTGCCGATCGAATGGTTCCGCACCGATCCCGCGGGCGTCTGGCCGCGTTTGCCGATCGAGGTCGTGCTGTCCGACGCGCAGGAACGCCAGTTGGTGGAAGCCGGGCTCATGCCGGTCAGCGCGCCGGCCCATGGCACGGAACTGCTGTTCGGTGTCGTCCGCAGCCTCCGCCGTCCCGACCGCCACATCGGCACCCAGGCTGCCGCCGCCGACGCCAGCGCCAGGCTGTCCTCCCAGATCAATTCGGTGCTCTGCGCCTCCCGCTTTGCTCATCACCTGAAGATGATGGCGCGGGAAATGCTGGGCAGCGCGATCACCGCGGCTGAAATCGAACGCCGCCTGAGCACATGGCTCATGACCTATGTGAACAGCGGCCGCTCGGACGATCCGGAGATGCGCGCGCGCTATCCGCTGGTCGATGGCAGGGTGGAGGTGCGTGACGTCCCGGGGATGCCGGGTGCATTCTCCTGCAACCTTCATCTGCAACCCCATTTCCAGCTCGACGATGTCGGCGCCACATTCAGCCTAGTCACGGAAGTGACCCCGCTGTCGGCATAGGAGGATACGGTGACCAACGGAACCGACGCCGGCAGTCTGTTCAAGGCCGGAAAACTCGATGAGGCAGTGGCCGCCGCCAACGACGCCGTCCGCAAGGCGCCCACCGACCTCGGCCCGCGTCTGCTGCTGTGCGAGATGCTGTTGTTTCAGGGCCGGCTCGATCGGGTGGACACGTTGCTCGACGCGGCGTCCACCATCGATCCCTCCACCGCCGTGGGCGTCGCGGAGTTCCGGCAGTTGCTGCGGGCCGAGATCGCCCGCCGCGAACTGATGACCGCGGGCCCGGTGCCGGAGTTCCTGGGGGAGCCGACGGCGTCGCAACGCGCCTCCCTGGCCGCGATCGTCGCCTTGCGCGCGGGTGATCTCCCTTCCGCCGTCGCCGCCGTGGCGGAGGCCGAGGCCGCTCGCCCGCACCCCGCCGGCCGGATGGGCGAGGCCGCCTATGACGACCTGCGCGACGCCGACGACATCCTGTGTGGCTCGCTGGAGGTTCTGACCACCACGGGCAAGTATTTCTGGGTCCCGCTGGAACGCGTCGTGTCCCTCCAACCCCATCCGCCCCAACGGCCCCGTGACCTATTCTGGCGCCGCTGCACCCTAGTGGTGGCCGATGGACCGACCGGAGAAGTCTATCTGCCGGTGGTGTACGACACGCCGCCCGACGCCGACATGGCCTGCCGCCTTGGGCGTGCGACCGACTGGATCGAAACGACCAATGGCCTGGTGCGCGGTATCGGCCAGAAGCTGCTGTTGGTTGGGGAGGAAGGCGTGCCGCTGCTGCAACTCGGTGCGCTGGAGGCGGCATGAGCGGTCGGCTGCCCCGGGGACACCAGGCGGAACAGCGCGGCGGCGACCTGCGCGCGCGGATGCCGTTGCTGGACCGGCTGCTGGATGACGCGCCGGCGGACCGGCACGACCCGCCCCTGTCCTCCAATGATGCGCATACCGAGCTTCTGCGCGGTGTCCGCCGTGACCTCGAGGCGCTGTTGAACGCCCGCCGCCCCTGGCGGCAACTGCCCGATGGCTATGACATCCTGCTCTGCTCCCCCATGGGCTACGGCCTGCCGGACTTCGCCGCCGGCGCCTTCAACCAGGCCTCCCGCCGGGAGCGTCTGCGGTCGGAGGTCGCGGGGGCGCTGGCCACGTTTGAACGGCGATTGAGCGATGTCCGCGTCGAGTTGGTCGATGCCCGCCTGACCGATGCGACGTTGCGGCTACGGATCAAGGCGCAGTTGAACGCCGATCCGGCCCCCGCCTCGATCGGCTTCGATACGATCGTCAACGCCACGACCGCGGATATCGATGTCCGCCAGGGCCGCGATGTCTGACGCGCTGCTTCCCTATTACCGTGCCGAGATCGAGGCGCTGCGGGGCGAAGCGGCCGCCTTCGCCCGCGCCTTTCCCAAGCTCGCGGAACGGCTGCGGATTTCCGGGACCACGACCGACGATCCGCATGTGGAACGGTTGCTGGAAGGCGTGGCGTTCCTGGGCGCGCGCGTCCAGCACCGCCTGGACGACGAATTCCCCGAACTGACCGACGCGCTGCTGAGCGTCCTCTACCCGCATTACCTCTCCCCGTTCCCCTCCTGCACCATCGCCCGCTTCACCTGTGCGTCCGATCGAGCGACCCCGGTGGAGGTCCCGCGCGGGACCATGTTGGAAACCCCGCCCGTGCGCGGCGACCTGTGCCAGTTCCGCACCGCATCCCCCCTGCGGGTCTGGCCGGTGGAGGTCGAGCAGGCTCGGCTGTACAGCGCACCGTTCCCGGGCACGCGGCTGGACGTGCCGGACAATGCCAAGGCGGCGCTGCACCTGACTCTCACTTGCGCCAACCCCGAGATGACGTTCGAGAAACTGGGGATGGACCGCCTGCGGCTCTTCCTCGGCCCGAACGCCCTGCCGTCCCGCCAGTTGCTGGAACTGCTGTGCGGTCACACCCTGGCAGTCTCGTTTACCCGCACGTTGGATGAGCGGGAGAAGCCCCGCACGATCGACAGCCATGGGATCGAACCGGTGGGCTTCGGGCCCGATGACGCCCTGCTGCCCTGGCCGGCGCGGGCCTTCTCGGGCTTCCGCCTGCTGAGCGAATACTTCGCGTTCCCCGACAAATTCCTGTTCGTCGACCTGTGCGGCATCCCGCGGACCGGCTTCGGCAACCGGATGGAGGTCATCGTCTACTTCGACCAGGAAGCCCCCGACCTGGTCCGCACTGTGAACCGGGACATGGTCCGTCCCGGCTGCGTGCCTCTGGTCAATCTGTTCCGCTTCCCCTGCGAACCCGTCCCCGTCGACCACACGGCCATCGAACTGCGTGTTACCCCGGACCGAAGGCGGCGGGACGCGCTGGAGGTCTGGTCGGTCGAATCCGTCACCGAGACGTGGGAGGGCGGGGCGCGTCCCTGGCGGCCCTTCTACCGTCTGACCAGGCTCGATCCCGCCGCCACGCCGCGCGACCCGACCTACGTCACCACACGCCGGTCTGCGGCGGAAACCGCGGATGGCGGCCGCCCGGTCGATGGGACGGAGGTCTTCCTGACCTCCTGCGAAACGGATGAGGCCGCCGACCGGCCGGCCCGATCCGAACTGTCGATCGACGCCTGGTGTTCCAACCGCGACCTGCCGGCCGACCTGCCATTTGGTCCCGACGGACTGCCTCTGGCGATCAGCGCGGACGCCGCCGGGATCACATCCGCCATCGCGATCACGCCCGCGTCCCGCGTCATGCGCCCCCGCCTGCGGGAGCGGCGGTTCTGGCGCCTCATTTCCCACCTGTCGCTCGGCCATCTGTCCCTGGTCGGGCCGGACGGCGTGGCGGCGATGCGGGAGGTCCTGCGTCTCTACAACCTGTCCGACAACGAAGCCGCCGACAACGCGATCGCCACGCTGGTGGGTGTCTCCGCCAGGCCGGGGACGGCGCGGGTGCCTGGACTGCGGCCGGGGGCGTTCTGCCGGGGGCTGAATGTTGACCTGATCTTCGATGCGCGAGGCTGGCAGACGCATGGGCTCTATCCCCTGGCTGCCGTGCTGGACCGGTTCCTCGCGCTGCATGGGCAGGTGAACGCCTTCGTCCGGACCCGCGCGCTGCTGCGGGATCGGCAAACCCCGGTCGGTGCGTGGCCGCCCCGCGCCGGTGCCAAGGTCCTGCTCTGATGTGGTCCGCCGTGCTCGCGCGCCTGTTCGCCGAACCCTGGCGGTTCGGCTTCGACGCCGCCGTGCGGCTGCTGATGCGTGCCCGCCGGCGGCCCGATCCTGGCGACGCCGCGCGCTTCCGCACGATCCCCGGCATGGCCTATCCGCCCGCCGACATCGCCCGCGCCACACCGGGCCAACCGCCCGAGATCGGCGTCACCATGGCCGGCCTGACCGGACCCAGCGGCGTCCTGCCACGCTTCTTCACCGAGCAGGTGGTCCAGCAGTCCCGCGCCCGATCGGAGGGACTGCACAGCTTCCTCGACATGCTGGGCCATCGCATGGTGGCCGCCTTCGCCCAGGCCGGCATCAAGTACCGCCCGGCCCGCGTCGCCGAACAGACCGCGCTGGGGCAGGGGAGCGACCCGCATCGCGGCGTGCTGCTGGCTCTGGTGGGGGAAGCCGAACCGGCACTGCGCCGCCCCGGGCAGGAACAGGACACGATGCTGTTCTACGCCGGTCTGTTCACCGCTTGGCCCCGCTCCGCCGACCGGCTGGAGGCAATGCTGTCGGAATGGATGGGCCAGACCGTCTCCGTGCTGCAGTTCCAGGGCGCCTGGCTGCCGCTGCCCGTCACCGAACGCACACGCCTGCCCAGGGCGCGCGATCGCGGCCAGTTCACCCGGCTCGGCTATGACGCCGCTGTGGGGGAGCGAAGCTGGGACCCGCATGGCCGCGTGGTCATCCGCATCGAGCAGGTCTCGCTGGACACGTTCCGCGCCTTGCTGCCCGATCGCCCCGACGCCGGCCGGCTGCTCGCCCTGGTCCGCGCCTTCCTGGGGCCGGCCACCGATTGCGCGATCAATCCGGTGCTGAAACGGGACCAGGTGCCGAACTGCACGCTGGGCGCGGGCGGGCGGCTCGGATGGGACACATGGCTGCAAGCCACGCCACGGCGGCGCGGCGGGGAGGAGGCTCGATTCCCCGCTGGATTGATCGAGCGCAAACAGGCGGGACGGACATGAGCGGGCAGGGAAGCACTTGGGGTGGCGGCTACGTTACCGACGTCAACTATCTGCCTGGTTGGTACCGGCAGCAGTCGCCGATGCATCTGGCGGTGACCTGCCTGCTGCTGGGCGTCGCCTGCGACCTGCCGGCGGGGGAAGAGGACGTCCACTACCTGGAACTCGGCTGCGGCCTGGGCTTCGGCGCGATGACGCTGGCCGCGTCCAACCCGTCCTGGCGGATCACCGCGATCGATTTCAATCCGTCCCATATCGCCCAGGCCCGCGCCATCGCGCAGGACGCCGGCCTGCGGAACATCGCGTTCCTGGAAGCCGACCTGACGAACTTCTCCGATACGGAGGAAGGTCGCCGCCTGCCGCAGGCCGATTTCGTCAGCATGCACGGGGTCTGGAGCTGGGTGGGGCCGGCCGTGCGCGCAGGCATCCTGCGCCTGCTGCGCGAGAAGGTCCGCGCCGGCGGGGTCGTTCATGTCAGCTACAATTCCCTGCCCGGCTGGCAGGGCGCGCTGGGCATGCAGCATCTGCTGCTGAACGCCGGCGACGCCGCGGGTGGCGGGAGTGAGCGGCGCGCGGCCGCCGGCATCGAACTGACCCGCGAACTGATGGAGGCGGGGGCGGTGCACCTCGCCGGGCAGGGCGTCATCCAGCAGTTGATGTCCGGGATCTCCAAGTTGCCGGCCGAGTATCTGTCGCACGAGTTCATGAACCGTGCCTGGGCGCCCTGTTTTCATTCCGATGTGATGGACGCGTTCTCGACCGCCAAGCTGGACTGGGTGGGGTCCGCCAGCCTGACCGAGAACTACTCCAACCTGATGCTGACCGACGCGCAGCGCGCGATCTATGCCCGTGCCGAGGGGCCGCGCATGCGCGAGCTGATCAAGGACATGTGCCTGCCCCGGCCCCTGCGGCAGGATGTGTTCGTACGGGGTGTGCAACGGATACCGCCGCGCGCGCGGGATGCCGCGCTGAACGATCTGGTGCTGGCGCTGACCACTCCGATCGAGGACATCGTCTATGAGGTGGAGGTCGCCTCGGGCAAGGCGTCGCTGTCCCCCGATTATTACGCTCCGATACTGTCCGCGCTGGCCGAGACGCCGCGTTCGGTCCGGGAACTGATGGCTCCCTCGGTGGCGGCAGGCAGGACCAGCGATCCGCGCGAACTGGTGGGTGTCCTGATCGGGATCGGCCATGTCATGCCGATGCTGCGTCCAGGTCTCGGTCCCGATACGGTCGCGCAGCGTTTCAACCGGATTGCCGCGCGCTGGGTCGGCCGGCCGGAGAACCAGACGCATTCCTTCGCGCTGGCATCCGTCGCGGCCGGCGGCGGCTTCCCGGCAACGATCTTCGACCTGGTGGTGAATGATCGTTTGCAGGCCGGGGATGATGTCGGCTCCCTGGAACAATGGATCATGATGCTGCACCCGGATGTGACCGAGGAGGAGATCGAACCGCTCAGGAAGATCCTGCGCCGAGCGGCGGAGGTGAGACTGCCGTTGATGCGTGTGGCGGGGGTGGTTTGACGGTGCAGGCCGATATCGTAGCAATTGGAAATAATTCGTAACGATGGACTTTTAATGAGCGCGCGTATCGTCCACTGAGTGATTTGCCATTCGATGCTCACCCGGGCGCAGCTTGTTCCATGTCGCAAGATGGTGTTACAAACTCGAACGGCTCGTCATGATAAGTTCGTCTTGTATCGTGATTGGTGGGGAAAACGGGGGGATTCCATTGCGGGAATGTGTCAGTCTGCCCGGCCCGTGGCGGCCACGGCTCTCACTCCGGTCGCCCCTGTCGGCGACGGCGCGGTCCGTCCTGATGATTTCCACCACGGTCCTGGCGGTTTCCGCGGCCCTTCCCGCCGTGGCGCAGGCACCAAGGCCGCCGGCCAGCATCCAGTCCTCTCCGATCCCGCGGATGGAGCCCGTGGTGCCGCCCCGTCTGGGGCCATCCGCGTCCGATCTGTCGCTGGGTCCGCTGGACAACAACGCCCCCGACCAGCCGATCGCGGTGCGGTCCGTATCGGTCGAGGGTGTGACGATTCATTCCCCCGCCGATATCAACGCGCTGACCGGCGACCTCGTCGGACAAGCGGTTTCATTGCGCCGCATCGAGGCCGCTCGGCTGGCGCTGGTCAAGAAGTACCGCGACAACGGCTATCCCCTTGTCAGCGTGCAGGCGACGCGGCGCACCGACGGTTCGCTGATCTTCCGGGTCTATGAAGGCCATATCGTCGATGTGAAGCTGGATGGGGAGGATATCGGGCCCGCCGGCACGCAGGTGCTGCGCTTCCTGCGCCGGCTGACCGAAAGCCGCCCGATCGACGCGGCGTCGCTGGAACGGTGGCTGCTGCTCGCGCAGGACGTGCCGGGCATCGCGTTGCAGGCCGTCCTGAAGCCGTCCGACACCGATCCCGGCGCCATCACCCTGATCGCCACCGTCCAGCGCAGCGGCGTCAGCGGCCTGTATACCGCCGACAACCGGGCCTATCCGCTGACCGGTCCCAGCCAGGGCCTCGCGGTTGTCAATTTCAACAGCTTTACCAGCCTGGGTGAACGCACTGAACTCAGCCTCTATCATACATACAATGGCACCCAGATCTTCGGCCAGGCCTCCACCGAGGTCTTCGCCGGTGACTCCGGTCTTCGCATCCGTATCTACGGCGGCGCCGGCAACGTGACGCCATCCGGCTTCCTGGCCGGCTTCGGCTACAACGGCTTCACCACCGTGGCGGGCGCGCAGGTCTCCTATCCGCTGATCCGTGCGCGGGAGCAGACGCTGAACCTGGTGGCCAACTTCGACGCGCTCGATTCCTCGATCGACACCGCGGTCAGCGGCGGCCCGCGTGGCGTGGCCAGCAAGGACTCCCTGCGCGTGTTCCGCGTCGGGGCCGACTACGCGTTGCGCGACATCTGGGCTGGTGACACGCGTCCGGCGATCAACAGCACGATGATCCGCCTGTCGCAGGGCATCACGGCCCTGGGCGCCACGCACGACACGGCCACCCCGGCGCGCATCGGAGAGAAGATCAACTTCACCAAAGTGGCCGGTGAGATCAGCCGAAACCAGAGCCTGTTCCAACCCTGGAACGGTGCCACCGTCTCCCTGTTGGGCCTCGCCGCCGGCCAGGGCAGCGGCGACGTCCTGCCGCCGGCCGAGAAGTTCTTCCTCGGCGGCTATCGCTACACCCGCGGCTTCTATGTCGGCCAGGTCAGCGGCGACAGCGCCATCGCGCTGACCGCGGAACTGCAACTGACCACGAGCACCGAGGTTTCGTTGTTCGGCGATACATACGACATCGGCCAGCAATACTACCTGTTCTACGACTACGGCTACGCCTGGCAGAATCTGCGGACCGACCCGAACCGGGAGACGAAGTCCTTCGGCCTCGGCGCCCGCGTGCAACTGACACGGCAGGTGGAAGTGGATCTGGAGGGCGTGCGCCGCATCACCCGCAACGTGGATGGCGCGAACACGTCGCTGCTGCAGGAATACGCCGTGTATTGGCGGGTTCTGACCCGGTTCTGAGCCCCGCCATGACAACGGGATCGAACTGCCGACGGAACGAATGGTTGTGGCCCGGGGCGATCCCGGCCAAAGGGGGCTGAATGGCAAAGGCACGCAGAGGGTCTGCTCTCCACCGGGCGGGCATCGGCGGCGGAATGGCACGGGCGGGGCTGCCGGCGGGCACCAACGCCAGGCGTCGTGACCGCGTGGCCCTGCTGTGCACCACTGCTTTGCAGGCGGCGGCGGTGCTCGTCTTCTCCACCCCCGCCATCGCCCAGTTGGCCCCGAACGCTCGGCCCACCGGCGGGCAGGTCGTCGGCGGGCAGGTGGGTATCAGCCAGAACGCGCAGACGACGACGGTGCAGCAGTCCAGCCAGTTGGGCGCGGTGAACTGGCAGAGCTTCAATGTCGGTTCCGCCCATGCCGTCCAGTTCCAGCAGCCGAACGCCGCCGCCACGACCCTGAACCGTGTCGTCGGTCCCGATCCGTCGATGATCGCGGGGAAGATCACGGCGAACGGCAATGTCGTGCTGGTGAACCAGTCGGGCGTCGTGTTCTCCAAGGGCGCGCAGGTCGACGTGAACGGCCTGATCGTTACGTCCACCAACATCAGCAACAAGAACTTCATGGCCGGGAAGATGGTCTTCGACCAGCCCGGCAGCCCGAACGCGCGCATCGTCAACCACGGCCAGATCTCGGTGAAGGAAAGCGGGCTGGCCGCGCTGGTCGCTCCGTCCGTCGCCAACCACGGCGTGATCAACGCCCGCATGGGCAAGGTCGTGCTGGCCGGGGCCATGACGCATACGGTCGATCTTTACGGAGACGGACTGATCGCGGTCGACGTGACCGGGCAGGTCAAGCAGGCGCCGATCGGTCCCGACGGCAAGGCGGTGACCGTGCTGGTCACCAACCCCGGCACGATCCTGGCCGATGGCGGCACCGTCGTGCTGACGGCCAAGGCGGTGGACGGGAGCGTCAACAACCTCGTGACCGCCGGCGGAAAGATCCAGGCCAACACGGCGGGCGGCCAGGTCGGCCGGATCGAGCTGACCGGCGTCGGCGGCGGCCTGACGATCGAGGGTGATGTCTCCGCCATGGGCGCCATGGCCGGCACGAAGGGCGGCACCGTCCAGGCCCTGGCCACCGGCGATGTGACGGTGACGAAGACGGCCCGCGTCAATGCCTCGGGCCAGGCGGGCGGCGGCACGGTCGCGATCGGCACGACGCTGGCCCGAGCGGCCGGGCCGGCGGTGAAGAACGCGCCGGCGGCGAAATCGGTCACGATCGAGCGGGGCGCGACGATCTCGGCGGATGCCACGGTCAATGGCAAGGGCGGCAGCGTCGTCGTGCTGGCGGCGGGCACGACGCGGATGAACGGCACGATCACCGCCCGCGGCGGCGCGCACGGCGGTGACGGCGGCTTCGTCGAAATCTCCGGCAACACGCTGGCGAGCATCACGGGCAAGGTCGATGTCACGGCGCCCAACGGGAAGAACGGCTCGATCCTGATCGATCCGGACTTTCTGACGATCGTTTCCGACGTGTCTGGCAACGGTGACCAGGACGGGACGTTTGGTGGAGCGGGCGGCACGATCGTCGCGGGCGATCCCTCGATCGGCGCCGACACGCTGTCGAACGGGGTGCTGAATGCCTTCCTCGGCGATGTGCTGCTGCAGGCGAACCAGACCATCACGGTTGGCGCCAATGTTAGCCTGACGAATACGCCCGGCCAGTCCCTGACGCTGGAGGCCGGCGGCACCATCGTTGTCAATACCGGCGTCGTGCTGACGGTCGATGGCAATGTGTTCCTCGGCACCGGCGGCGCCGGGCAGTCGGGCGCCGCGCCCGCCGCGCAGCCGTCGCCCCTGATTTCGGTGCTGGGCACCATCCAGTCGAACGTGGGCGTCGTCGACCTGCAGGCCGGCACGGATGGCGTGATCACCGTCGGTGCCAACGGTCTGGTGAACGCGGCGACGGCGGCGACACTGACCGCGACGGCGATGAACGTCGCCGGCACGATCGTCGCGCCCAACGCCACCCTGGTCGCGACAACCGGCACGCTGGGGCTGACCGGCACCATCAATGCGACCAGCAATGCGACCCTGAACGGTTCGGCTGGCATCAACGCCGCCGCCGGCCGGGTGATCGGTGGCGGCGGCCTGCTCGCGATCAGCCAGTTCGGCGCGGTGAACCTGAGCAATGCGAACAACGCGGTCTTCGCGAGCGTCGGCCTGGCCGCGACATCCTTCACCCTGAACAACGCCGCGGACCTGCTGCTGGGCGACATCACGGCGGGCACGACGGCCACCATCACCGCCCCGTCCATCCTCGTAACCGGCACGGTCACGGCGCCCAACGTTGTGCTGACCGCGAACACCGGCACGCTGGGTATCTCCGGTGTGGTCGATGCCTCCACAGCCGTCGCGTTGACCGGGCAGACCGGCATCGTCGGCAATGCCGCGACGGTGATCGGCGGCGGCGCGCTGAGCGCGAACAGTGCGGCCGGCGCGGTCGACCTGACCGGCACGATCACGGTCGCCAGCGCGAGCGGCGGGGCCGATACCGACTTCCGGCTGACCAACACCGGCGCGCTCGATCTTGGCAATGTCACCGCGGGCGGCTCGGTCGTGGTCGCGGCGCCGACGCTGGCAGTGTCGGGGATCGTCGATGCCACCGTCGCGGACCTGACCGCCGGTGTCGGCACCTTGACCCTGACCGGCACCGTCGATGCCTCGGCGTCCACGTTCCTGACCGGGCAGGGGGGGATTGCGGGCTCGACCGGGCGGGTGATCGGCAACGGCACGCTGTCAGCGACCAGCGGTGGCGGCGCCATCGACCTGAGCAATGCGAACAACGCCGTCAGCAATGCCACGTTCGATGCGTTCGGCGCGGTATCGCTGGTCGATACCGGCGCGCTGACCCTGGGTGGCGCCCGCGCCGGTTCGGCCGCCGTTGTGACGGCCGAGACCCTGACCGCGACAGGCCTGATCAACGCGCCGACCATCAGCCTGACCGCGTCGACGGGCGCGCTGACACTGACCGGGACGATCGATGCATCGTCCGCCGTGACCCTCAGCGGCAAGACCGGCATTGCCGGCAATGCGGGCACGATCATCGGCGGTGCCACTCTGTCCGCCGTCAGTGCGACCGGCGCAGTCGAACTGACCAATGCCGGGAATGCCCTTGCCGCGGCCAGCGGTTCCGCGGCCGGAGCCTTCCGCCTGGTCGATACGGGTGGGCTGAACCTTGGAAACGTGGCCGCGGGCAGCACCGTGGCCGTGTCCGCCGAAACCCTGCTTGCCGCCGGCCTGGTCACGGCGCCGACCGTCAGCCTGACAGCCAGCGTCGGGGCCCTGACGTTGACCGGCACCGTGGATGCCTCCGCCGCCGTGAACCTGACTGGTCAGGCGGGGATCGACGGTTCCACCGGCCTCGTCAAAGGCGACGGCGCGCTGACCGCGATCAGCGCCGGCGGGTCCGTGGACCTGACCAATGCCGCGAACGCGATCGTCAGCGCCACCGGCACCGCCGGCCTGGGCGCCTTCCGCCTGGCCGATACCGGCGGCTTGAACCTTGGCAATGTGACGGCGTCCAGCACGATCAGTGCGACCGCGGCGACCCTGACGGCCTCCGGCACGATCGTGGCACCCACCGTCGCCCTGACCGCGACGACCGGAACCCTGGGCCTGACCGGCGTGGTCGATGCCGCCTCGGCCGCGATCCTGAGCGGCCAGGCCGGGATCGCCGGCGCCACCGGACGGGTGATCGGCGGCGGCACCCTGACCGCCGACAGCGCTGGTGGCGGCGTCGACCTTTCGAACACCAGCAACGCCGTCTCGGTCGCCTCGGGCAGCGCGCTCACGACCTTCGCGCTGGCCGACGGCATCGCCTTGAACCTCGGCACGGTCCGAGCCGGGACCTCGGCCGTCGTCACCGCCCCTACCCTGGCCACAACCGGTGCGATCGTCAGCCCGACCGTGTCTTTGACCGCGACGGCCGGCCCGCTGACCCTCGGCGGTACCATCGATGCATCGACGACCGTCGCCCTGGCCGGACAGGCGGGGATCGCCGGCGCCTCGGGCCGGATCATTGGCGGCGGCCCCCTGACGGCCAACAGCACCGCCGGCGCGGTCGACCTGAACAACGTCGCCAACGCGGTCGCCAGCGTGACCGGTTCGGCGGCCGGCACCTTCGCCTTCGCCAACGGCACCGGCGTGACGCTGGGCAACGTGACCAGCACGGGCGGGAACGTCTTCCTCCGCTCGACCCACACGAACGGCATCACCTTTGGCGCCGGAGCGACCGTCACGTCCGTCGCCGGCGGGATCGTGACGCTGCGGGCCGACCAGATTGCCAACCTCGGCACCGTCGGCGCGACCGGCGTGGTCAATGCCGGCGCGGCCGGCACGTTCGAACTCGCACCCAATACGCAGGGGGAGGTCGTCTCCCTCGGCACCGTGCTCCTCCGCACCCTGTCGCTCGAGTCGCTGGCCGGCATCACCGCCAACCTGGTCCGCGTCGGCGCCTACACGGCCCCGACCTCACCCCAGACCAGCAGCGTCACCACCGCCGGCTCGATCGCCATCGGCGGCACCGGCTTCGACATGGCGAGCGGGGTGATCACCCCCGCGACGCTGGAGCTTTTCGCCGTTGTCGGTGCGGGCAGCGGCAAGGTCGACCAGACCGCCCCGCTGCTGTCGGTCGGCACGCTGACCGGTTCGGCCGGCAGCTTCACCCTGGCCGATCCGGGCAACCAGATCGCATCCGTCCCGCGGCTGACCGCCAGCACGGGCATCACGCTGACGGCCGCCACGGCGCTGACCCTGGGCACGATCAACACCGGCGACGCGGCGGTCATCAGCGCGACGATCCTGAGCGTGCCTGGCACGGTGACCGCCGCCGATGTCTCCCTGACCGCCAGCACGGGCACCCTGACCTTCGCCGGCATCATCGACGCTTCCGGCACGGTGACCCTGGCCGGGAAGGGTGGCATCGCGGGGGCCACCGGGCATCTGAAGGGCGGCCACACCCTTTCCGCCACCAGCGCCGCCGGGTCCATTACCCTGGGCAACACCGCCAATGCCGTCGCCGATGTCAGCGGATCGGCCAGCGGGTCCTTCGACTTCGCGAGCTTCGACACCCTGAACGTCGGCACGATCACGGCCGGCACGGCCGCGACCCTCTGGGCGACCGAGATGACGGTGTCCGGCTCCATCGGCGCCCAGTCCGTCTCTCTCGTGGCCACCACCGGCTCACTGACCGTGTTGGGCACTGTCGAGGCGACGGGCAGCGCCGACCTCGTCGGGCGGTTCGTCACCATCCCGGGCACGGTGATCGCGCCGGTCGCCACCATCAACGCCGCGGGCGGCGCGCTGACCCTGAGCGGCACATTGCAGGCGACGACCGCCAACCTGTCCGCCGTGGACAATATCGAGGGCGCGACCGGACGGGTGATCGGCAACACCACCCTGACCGCATACAGCGCGTCCGGCGCCGTCACGCTCACCAACGTCAACAACGCTATCGCGAGCGCGAATGGCTGGGCCACCGGCGCCTTCGCGATCACCAGCGGCATCGACCTGAACCTGGGCACGATCTTTGCCGGCGGCACGCTGACCGCCCGCGCGCCCACTCTGACCGCATCCGGTGCGATCGACGTCGCCGCCGCCATCCTCTCGGCCACCACCGGCACGCTTGGCGTCACCGGGACGGTGGACGCGACGACGCGCATGGTCGGCACCGGTCCGACCGTCTCGGTCAGCGGCACGATCATCGCGCCCGACACGACGCTGAACGCGACGGTCGGTACACTGGCCATCACCGGCGTGGTCGAGGCCGCCACCCGGGCCGTGTTGTCCGGAGCCGCCGGGATCGCCGGCGGCTCCGGCCGGATCATCGGCCTCGGCGCCCTGACCGCCGACAGCGCCGACGGCTCGGTCATCCTGACCAGCCTCGACAACGCGGTCTCCAGCGCGACCGGCTCCGCCTTCGGTGCCTTCGACCTGGTAAGCGGCACCGACCTGATCCTGGGCAGCATCTCGGCCGGCACCAGCATCACCGTCAGCGCGCCGAACGTCACCGTGATCGGCACGGTCGAGATCGACGTCGTGGCCACGCGGT
>CANJSR010000057.1 GCA_947476855.1 Acetobacteraceae bacterium | reverse complement strand
TATTCCAGGTTCACCTGGTGGCAGATGCCGGTGCCGGGCGGGACGACGCGGAAGTTGCTGAACGCCTCCTGGCCCCAGCGCAGGAACTTGTAGCGCTCTCCGTTGCGCTCGAACTCGATGTCCTCGTTCTTCTTCAGCGCGTCGGGGCTGGCGGACACGTCAACCATGACCGAGTGGTCGATCACCAGGTCAACCGGCACCAGCGGGTTGACCTTCTGCGGGTTGCCACCCAGGCGGATGATGCCATCACGCATCGCGGCCAGGTCGACCACGGCCGGCACGCCCGTGAAGTCCTGCATCAGGATGCGCGCGGGCTTGAACGGCACTTCCTTGGTGGAGCTTCCCTTGGCCAGCCAGCCCACGACGGACTTCGCGTCCTCGACCGAGTAGCTGCGTCCGTCCTCGAAACGGAGAACGTTTTCCAGCAGAACCTTCAGGCTGACCGGCAGGCGGGAGAAATCGCCCAGGGTCTTCGCCGCCTCGGGCAGCGAGAAATAGTCGTATTGCTTGCCACCCACCGTCAGGGTGCGGCGGGTTTTCAGCGTGTCCTGGCCGATTGTCGTCATGCGCGCCTACCGTCCCGTTTTGCGGGACGCCTCTGGGTTGGGGCGGCGCGGGATGGAACAAGCGCCGCCGCTGCATTATGGACTGGCGGCGGCTTTAATGTCACAGGCCCCCGTTGTCCATTGGGGTTGTCGATTGGGGGCTTGATGGCAACGGACACCGGCACATTGAAAGCGGAGGGCCTGGCCGCCTTCCGCGGCGAAAGGCTGGTCTTCCGCGACCTCGATTTCGCGATACAGGCCGGTGGCGCGCTGGTCCTGGCCGGCCCCAACGGCTCGGGCAAATCCACGCTGCTGCGGCTGCTGGCCGGTCTCGTGCGGCCCATGGCGGGGCGGCTGCTCTGGAACGATGCCGATGCGCTCTCGGACCTGACCGGCCACGCCCGCCGGGTCGCCTATCTGGGCCACCAGGACGCGGTGAAGCCCGGTCTGACCACGGCCGAGAACCTGGCCCTGCCCGCGCGCCTGTCGGGCGGTTCGGTCCCCGCCGCCCTCGCTGCCCTGGGGCTGGAGGCTTTGGCCGACCTGCCAGCCCGCATGCTCTCGGCCGGGCAGAAGCGCCGCCTCGCCTTGGCGCGCCTGGCGCTCGGGACCGCCCCCCTCTGGCTGCTGGATGAGCCAACGCTGGGCCTCGATTCGGCGGCGATCGACCGATTCGGCGTCCTTCTCTCCGGCCATCGCGCCGCCGGAGGGATCGTCATCGCCGCCACCCATGTGCCCCTGCCGCTGGACGGCGTGGCGGAGCTGCGCCTGCGATGATGGCCATTCTCGGACGGGAACTGCGGCTGTCGCTGCGCCACGGCGCCGATACGATGGCCGCGCTGCTGTTCTTTGTCGTCGCCGCCTCGCTGTTTCCCCTCGCGATCGGACCGGCGCCGGAGACGCTGGGTCGGCTTGCCCCCGGCATCATCTGGGTCTGCGCCCTGCTCGCGGCGCTGCTGCCGCTGGATCGTCTGTTTGGCGCGGATCTGGAGGACGGGTCGCTGGATCAGCTTCTGCTGTCGGGCATTCCCCCCAGCCTGATTGCGCTGGCGAAGGCCGTGGCGCACTGGCTGGTGACGGGCCTGCCCCTGCTGGTGGCCGCCGTGCCGCTGGCGGTGATGCTGCGCCTGCCGGAAGACGCGATCCCTGCCCTGCTGGCCGGCCTGCTGCCCGGCACGCTGCTGCTGTCGCTGCTGGGCACGACCGGTGCGGCGATCGTCCTGGGGGCCAGGCGAGGCGGCGTTCTGCTGCCCTTGCTGGTTTTGCCCTTGGCCGCGCCGGTGCTGATCTTCGGCGTCGCGGCCGCGGATGCGGCCTCCATCGGGCTGCCGGTGCGCCCGCATCTTCTGCTGCTGGCGGCCATGCTGGCGGCGGCGCTGCCGCTTTGCCCACTGGCCGCCGGTGCCGCCCTGCGCGGGGCGGCGGAGTAGAAACGTCCCGTCACAATCGATCCGGTCCCGGGCTTCCCGTCAGGTAACCTGTCGGGACAGACGCCGCGTCACGACCGAGTCGTTCAGCGGCGCTTCGCCGCGGGGGTGCTGAGCCACCATTTCACCGGCTCCGGCTCCTGGTCATCCTCGACGCGGGCGACGGGCTTCGCGACGGCCTTGGCGGTGCGGCGGGATGCGAGCGTGGTGACGCCAGCGCCTTCGGCCTCTTCCTCGGTCAGCACACGGACCAGGCGTTCGGCGGTTTCCCGCGCGTCCTCGGCCGCGCGCAGTGCCTTCTCGGCCGCCTTACGTTCGGTCTTTTCGTCATGCAACTGGCCCTGCAGCGTCGAGACTTCGCGTTGCAGCGACTTCAACTGCGCTTCAAGGTCCTGCTGGCGGGCGCTCTGTTCGTGCAGGGCGGCCATGCGGGCCTGCTGGCTCTCACGCTCCCGCCGCAGGGCTTCAACGGCTTCGGTGCGGGCGAGGTCGGCGTGGCCGAGCTTGGTGCGAAGGTCGCGGAGGGCGGCCTGGGCTTCGTTGAAACCGCGTTCGGCCTGCTGGCGCGCGGCGGTTTCGGTGGCCAACTGCGCTTCGATGCGTTGCAGACGGGCCGTGGCGGGGGCGGCGGGAACGGGCTGGCGGACGGTAAGTTCGGGTTGCGGCTGTTCGCGGCGGACATAGGCCACGGGAACATCGCCATCCTGGACAAAGCGGCGGCGATGGGCGGGGTTGAACCGATCCTGGATGCGGGGCTGCTGATCAGCCCTTTCACCCTCCGGCCTCGGCCGCAACGTCCCATTCAGCCCCAGCGCTCGGCGCATCTGCGCTTCGGCGTCGTCCATGGGGGCGGGGGTTTGGGGATGACTGCCTTCAGACGCGCTCTGCTCCATGCTCGCGTGTGAAAGGTCCAGTCTGTTCTTGGCGTTTTCTGACAATGTGGGATCACCCGGGTTGATTGGGAAACGTTCCGTCTTGCCGCTCGGCGAAGATGAATTCATCCCGTGAAGCGGCGAGGCTGAGCGGGGACGCGGCATTCTGCCAAGCGTCCAGGGACGGTCGGACCATGATTATCGTTGTTGGTTTTCGTCTGCGGCCCCGAGGGGCCGTTGTCATGTAACAGGGCATCAATGGATCGATATACTCGTCTGAGAACCGCGAGTGGCGAGCAGGGCATGCCGGATTCGCCGCAGATTTACGGGGTAGGTAGCCCTGCCTTCTGGTGTTGGCAAGTGCTTCCATCCATCCCAGCGCGATATTTTCGACGTTCACGGTTGGTAACGCGGAACATGTGTCTCGGGCATGACAACACGGGCAAGAACAATTCTCCCCATAACGATGAATATCATGTCCGGCCGACCCGATGTTCTTACCAGCTCACGACACCGGCGCCCGGACCAGGGACAGCACGCGCGCCGTCGGCCTGTCCGGGGCGCGCCTGGGGGTGGACGCCCGTCTCGGGGACGCCTGGCGCGTGGCCGCCACGGCGCGCCGCAGCAGCAGTTTGCGCGCCGCCGTGACCTCTGGGCCCACAAATTTCAGTTCAGCGCAGCCTCCGGCTTCCCATGTCTGGCTGGCGAAGCTGGGATGCAGCGGGATCACGGGGCCATTGCCCGGGAAGATGCCGCGGTCGCCGCAGTCGAGGTAACTCTCGGCCGCCAGCCCCTCGGCCAGCAGCAAACCGTGCCGAGGCAGTTCGACGTGGAAATACTCAACCTCTCCCACCTCTACTTGCTGTACTGTCAATTTATTTTGCAGCAGCCGAGCGGGGATCAAGACGTCCTGGAAGGACAGGGCATGGTTAGGAGAGACAAACAAATCCCGTTCCGGCACGCCGCGGGCGAAGGCGCCGGCGCGGATGCGGATGGGCCAGGCGGCGGTCGGCTCCGGGTGACGGGTGCAATCGACGTGGCGGCGGCCGATCCAGATGATCGGTTCCCGCCGCCCGTCAGCGGTGATGACGATGTCGCCCGTGACGAGCGACTCGACCGGAACATCGCCCGTCGTGGTGCGGATGCGGGTGCCGCGGGCGAAGCAGACGATGCCGGCGGTGACCGGCACGCCGACGTCGCGGAGCATGGCCAGGTCGATGGCCGAGATCGCGTAGGACGTGCCGGTGGCGATCCCGATGCCGTTCATCAGGTCCTGGCCGAGTGGGTCGGTCGAGGCATTCGCCAGATGAAACAGCGCCTGCCCGTTGTTCAGCGTGGTCAGCGGGACGGGCGTCGCGGTCCCGGTGCCCAGCAGCGCGGCGTAGGCCGCCTGAGCATAGGGGCCGGTGAAGACCGCCTGCTCGATCGAGCCGGCGTCGAGGACGGACTGGATGTAGTAGTCGAACAGGGTGATATCGTTCCCGACGATACCGGTATCGACATTGGTGAACCCCGAGAATCCAAGGCCGTGCGCCATCTCGTGCCGGAAGACCGTACGCAGGTCGAATTGCAGGGCGGGGATCGGACCGTCGGTGGCTGGGGTCGGGTCGATGAACAGGTTTGTCAGGTTCGCGCCGCCGGCGAACAGAGTCATGTTGATGTCGGCGGTGGTGCCCTGGATGTAGGTGCCGGTCGTCAGGGCATGGATGCTGGCGGGCATCCAGATGTCCTGGCCGGCGATCACCTGCCCGGTCGGGGTGGCACCCGCGAACCCGGCCTCGGCAAGGATGGAGCCGTTGGTCGTGCCGGCGATGGTCAGATGGACGCGCAAGGGCGCGTGGCCGGTGATGTACTGGCCCCAGTCATTGATCGCGGCATCCAGCACGCCGAGGATTTGGCCCTCCAGCGTGTCATCGACGCCGGCCTGGTCGGTGACGGTGATGACGGCGTCCAGCCCGTCCCGCGCCGGGGTGCCGGACAGGGGGGTGATCACGGTGCTGCCGCCCTGGAACACGGCCGAGAAGGTCGCGCCCGTGTAGTCCCCATCCAGCGCGACGGTATCGATCGTGGTTCCGCCGGCGATCACGGCCAGGGTGTTGCCATTCACGATCGCGGCGGCGGTCGCCGACACACCGGACAGGATCAGCCGATCAGCGGCGAAAAACGAGTCCCCCGGTCCGAAATCCACCAGCGTACCGGTGAAGTTGGCCGGGTCCGTCAGCAGGACCGTCGCATCGGCGCCGCCGAACTGGATCGTCTGCGCGCCGGCGGTTGCCACCAGAAGCGTGCCACCGTTTTCGACGACCAGTGTGCCAGTGCCGGTGACCGCGCCGGCGACGAGCAACCCCTCGGTCTGGAACAGCGTTCCGTCAACATTCGGCGTATCGAGGTCCGCCCCTTGCAGGATCGCGCGCGCGTCCGCCGCGACGGTGAAGTCTCCGGTCGCGCCGATCGGGCTGGCGATGTTCAGTACCCCGGCCGTCGCGCTGATCAGGCCGGTGCTGGAGATGCCGCCGCCGACCCGGCCAAAGCCTTGCAGCGTCCCGCTGATGGCGAGGCCGCCGGTCGAGAGGCTGCCCCCCTCCAGCCGCAGCAGGCCCGCGTTCAGCAGGGGGTCGGTCGTCTCGAAATCGCGCCCACCGAGAACTTCCAGCGTGCCGCCGGCGGCGATCGTCTGGAGTGACAGGGCGATGGATTCGAAGGTGCCGTTGTTGAAGCCGCGGATGCCGCTGGCGCGCCCATCAAGCACGAGGTGAGCGGCGTTGGTCACGATCCGGCTGCTGGCGCCGATGGCGATGCCCAGGATGTTGAAGGCATTGCCGCTGCCCCGGGCGATGTAGCTGCCTCCGGTCAGCGTGCCGCCTGACAGGTTGGACAGGCTGGAACCCTGGATGCCGAGGAAGGCGCCGCCCGTCCCCTCGGTGATGACCGTGCCGGCGTTGGTGAAGGGCGCCAGGATGAACAGGTTGCCACCGTCATTGGCGATCGTGCCCTGGTTGATCAGAGGGGAGGAGCCGTTGAGCGTGCCCCTGCCCTCCAGCAATCCGGTCAGCGTGCCGAGATTGCTCAGCGTCCCACCCGACAGCGTGACCTGCCCGGCGGTGGCGACAACCTGCCCGCCATTCAGGCGCAGCAGGCCGGCGATATCCAGCACCGCGCCCGGATCTCCCAGGGTGACGCTGGCGGCCGTGAACGTCTCCTGCGCCAGGATGGCCACGGAGTAGGTCGTGCCGGCCTCCGGGACCGCGGCGATCAGGACGTCGCGCTCGGCGCTGTCGGGGACAAGGGCGGGGGTCCAGGCGGCGGCTACGGACCAGTCCGCACTGATGCCCGTGATCCAGGTCGAGGTTGATGTTGCCATGGGTGCGGCCGCTTCCTTTTGACGCGGGATTCTCCTGCGCCGGCAGCCTAATACAACCTATGAGAGAGTCAAACCGACTCGATTCGCGTCATGATGCGGCTTCGAGCGCTTCCTCCGCCGCCAGCCATTCCTCCTCGGCCGCGGCGGTTTCCCGGGCGATGGCTGCCAGGCGGGTGTTGGCGGCGGTGACCTCCGCCACGCGGTTGGGGGCATACAACGCGGGATCGGCGAGTTTCTTCTCGATCGAGTCCTTCTCGGTCTTCAGCTTGACGATCCGTGCCTCGGCGTCGCGGGCCTTCCTGCGCAGGGGTGCGACGGCGAGGCGCGCCTCGGCCCGTTCGCGGCGGTCGTCGCGGCGGGTGGCGATCTCGGCCTTGCCGGCCGGGCGGGCGCGTTCGACCAGCAGGGCGCGGTAGTCGTCGAGGTCGCCGTCGAAGCTGCGGGCGGACCCATCGGCGACCAGCCACAGCCGGTCGGCCACCAGTTCCACCAGATGCGGGTCGTGGGTGATCAGCAGGACCGCGCCCTCAAAATCCGCCAGCGCCTTCACCAGGGCTTCGCGCGCATCGATATCCAGATGGTTGGTCGGTTCGTCGAGGATCAGCAGTTGCGGCGCGTCGCGGGTGGCGAGGGCGAGCAGAAGACGCGCCTTCTCGCCGCCCGAGAGTTTGGAAATCGGCGTGTCGGCGCGGTCGGCATCCAGGCCGAAGCGGGCAAGCTGGCCTCGCACCTGGGTGGGCGTGGCGCGCGGCAAAGCGCGGGCCATGTGGTCGACGGGGGTTTCCTCGAAGATCAGTTCGTCGGTCTGGTGCTGGGCGAAATAGCCGACCTTCAGCTTAGGGCCGCGCCGCATTTCCCCCGACAGCGGTTCCAGCCGATCGGCCAGCAGCTTGGCCAGCGTGGACTTGCCGTTGCCGTTGGCGCCGAGCAGGGCGATGCGGTCGTCCATGTCGACGGTCAGGGAGACGTTCCGCAGCACCGGGACGCCATTGTAGCCGATGTCGCAGCGGTCCAGCGCCAGGATCGGCGGGGCGATGCGGGCGGGGGCGGGGAAGTTGAAGCGGGTCGGCGTGTCCTCGATCACCGATTCGATCTGCGGCAGGCGTTCCAGCGCCTTGATCCGCGCCTGGGCCTGACGGGCCTTGGAGGCCTTATAGCGGAAGCGGTCGATGAAGGACTGGATATGGGCGCGTTCAACCGCAATCCGTTCGGCCGCGCGGGTCTGCTGCATCGCCTTCTCGGTCTTGATGCGCACGAACTCATCGAAACCGCCTGGGGTCAGGCTGATCTTGCCGCGGTCGAGATGGGCGATCGCCTCCACCGCCCGATCGAGCAGGCCGCGGTCGTGGGAGACCACCAGGGCGGCGCCGGGGAAGCGGGCGAGCCAGGATTCCAACCACATCGTGGCTTCGAGGTCGAGGTGATTGGTCGGTTCGTCCAGCAGCAGGATGTCGGGGTTGGCGAACAGGGCCGTGGCCAGGGCGACGCGCATGCGCCAGCCGCCGGAGAACTCCGATACCGGGCGGGCCTGGGCTTTCTCATCGAAGCCAAGGCCGGCGAGGATGGTGGCGGCGCGGGCGGGCGCGCTGTCGGCGCCGATCGCGCGCAGGCGTTCATGGACCTCGGCCAGGCGGTGTGGATCGGCGGTCTCGGCTTCCGCGAGCAAAGACAGGCGCTCGGGGTCGCCTTGCAGGACGATGGCGAGGAGGGAGTCGGGGCCTTCAGGTGCCTCCTGCTTCACGGTGGCGAGGCGGGCGTTGCGGGCGAGGCGGATTTCGCCGCCGTCGATGGCGAGTTCCCCCGCGATGGCGCGCAGCAAAGTGGACTTGCCGGCGCCGTTGCGCCCGACCAGGCCGATACGGCGGCCGGGATCGACGGTGAGGTCGGCGCCGTCGAGCAGGGTGCGGCCGCCGAGGCGGATGGTGACGCCGGTGAGGGTCAGAAGGGACATGGCGGTGTGATCGGGTCAGCGCCGGTTCAGGTCAAGATGATCCGTCAAGATTCGGTCGGTTGGGTGGGGCTGCCAACGGTGGCCAGCACCTTTTCCTGGATGCGGGGGTCGATGCCGGCCAGACCCTCCGCCAACAGCCGCTGCCAGGTCCGGCCCCGTCCGGTCGCCTCGGCCCAGGCGGCGCGCAGTTCGGTGGGATGACGCCGGACAAGCGCCTCCAGCAGGGTCCGCGCCTGCGCCAGATCCTTGTCGCGCTTGGCGTCGCCGTCCCGGCGGCGGCGGGAGACGATCAGCTTGTGCAAGGCAAAGCGTGCGGGCGCCGGGACGGACACCAGCACGCCGGTCCCATGCAAAAGGACGGCCGGCTCGGGGTCGCGGATAAGGAAATCCAGGAAGCGGAGCGGCTGCGCGTCGGTGCCGAAGGCGGGCAGCCGGTAGGGGATTTCGCTCTCCCGCCCGCGATTGGGGGCAAGGAAATCGACCCGCAGGCCGTTGGACGCGGCGTAGGTGACCTCGTGCGGGGCGTGGAGATGCGGGACCGCGCGGAACGTGGGATCGGCCGCGCGCAGGACGTCCAGCATCGGGGCGGTCTGCTCGCCGACCGCCAGGGAGACATCGACGAACTGCGCCACGTCGATGTCGTTGGTCTGGACCGCGGTGCCTGACAGACGGACGCCGATCATCGCGGAGTAGGTCTGGAAGGCGACGGTGCCAACGAGGACGCCGCGCAGGCGGAACACCCCGGCGGCGGCCAGGGCGGCGACGATATCCCCGATCGCCGGCAAGGGACGCGGCAGGCCGCCGCTCCGCACCAGCATCGACACCAGACCGCGGCGATCGCGCAGGCTGGTGCGTTCGGCCCTGTGGGCCTCGATCCGCTCGAGCAAGGCGGGGGTTTCCGGCCCGACATATTTCTGCGTCCGCCCCTCGGGCGAGGAGGCCTGGAAATACCAGTAGCGGCGGTTGCGGAGCGTCTTGGCAACGAAGGTCCCGCCGGCCGGAAACGATTCCGCGAAGGCATCGTCGCGCGCGCGGTCGAGCAGGTCCGCATAGGTCGTCTGGAGCATCAGCGGCAGGTCGGACGGCATCCGGCGGGACCTTCGAGCGTTATACTCATTCTGCGGTTTGCGTATAACCTGGATGCCCCAGCCTGTCCCGCCCCGCGTTATACGCAAACCGCGATCCGCGTATAACTGCCTCGCCTTTGGCGCCCCCCGGTTGCCCAAACCCCCCGAACCCCCTAGGACGCGCCCCGAACCTTGCCCACACGGAGCACCCCCATGGCCATCGAACGCACCTTCTCCATCATCAAGCCCGACGCGACCCGCCGGAACCTGACCGGCAAGGTCAACGCCTGCCTCGAAGCCGCCGGCCTGCGCATCGTCGCGCAGAAGCGCATCCACATGACCACCGCCCAGGCCGAGAGCTTCTACGGCGTCCACAGCGAGCGTCCGTTCTTCCGTGACCTGGTCACCTTCATGACCTCGGGCCCCGTCGTCGTGCAGGTGCTGGAAGGTGAAAACGCCGTCGCCCGCAACCGCGAAGTCATGGGCGCCACCAACCCGGCCAACGCCGACGAAGGCACCATCCGCAAGCTGTTCGCCGAGAACATCGAGGCGAACTCGGTCCATGGCTCCGACAGCCTGGAAAACGCCGCCATCGAGATCGCCTATTTCTTCTCGGGCTGCGAGATCGTCGGCTAAGCAAGCCGCCACGGCATGAGGGACCTCGGCGCGCTTCTGGGGCGGATCCTCCTGAGCGCGCTGTTCCTCTGGTCCGGCGCGCAGAAGGCGCTGGCCCCGGTTGCCGCTCAGGCCGCGATCGCCCGGACCGGCGTGACGGCCGTCCACCTTGTCTATGTCAGCGCACTCGCGATCGAGATCGGGGTCGCGCTGATGCTCCTGGCCGGGTTCAGGACGCGGTTCGCCGCGGTGATCCTTGCGGCCTGGTGCCTCGCCACCGCCTGGCTGGTGCATTTCCACCCCGCCAGCCCCGCCGAGACCACGCAGTTCCTGAAGAACCTCGCGATCGCCGGCGGATTGCTGTACGCCGCGCTGCAAGGTGCAGGCCGGTTCAGCCTGGATCGACGATAACCGAAGCTTACCCGCGCGGGAGACGCTGATGGCCGGCAAGCACGTGATATTCGCCTGCGAGCTGGGCAATGGCCTGCGCCAGGCCGACCGTATCCTGCCGATCGCTGCCGGCCTGGTGGCGGCCGGCCATCGCGTCTCGGTCGTGATGCCGGAGGGTGCGCCGGCCGCCAGCCTGATCGCGGCCGCCGGCCATCCGGTGCTGACCGGCCCGTCCTGGCGGGCGGAACCGCCGCCTGGTTTCCTCGCTTCCAACTTCGCCGATATCCTGCTTCAGACCGGCTATGCGACGCCCGAGGCACTGTCCGGGCTGCTTGCGGGCTGGCTGACCCTGTTCCGGGCCGAGGCCCCTGCCCTGGTGATCGCCGATTTCGCACCGACGGCGATGCTCGCCTGCCGCGTGGCGGGGGTGTCCTTCGCGGGCCTCGGCGACGGCTACGAGCTGCCGCCGGCGGTGGCCCCGCTGCCCTCGATGCGGCCCTGGGCGGAACTGCCACCCGGGACGCTCGCCGAGACCGACGGGCGGGTGATCGCGGTAATCAACGCGACGTTGCCGGCCCTCGGCGCCCGACCGATCGCGCGCATGGCCGATCTGTTCCGGTGTGAGGCAAGCTGGCTGTGTACCTTCCCCGAGCTTGACCACTACGAGGGTCGGCGCGACGCGGACTATTTCGGAGAGATCCCGCCGACTGGCACCGGCATCGCCGTCGAGTGGCCCGCGGGTTCGGCCGAACGCGTTCTGGTGATGATGGATTCCCGCCACCGCCCGTTCCGCCCCTTGCTGCGGGCGCTGGTGCATCTGGGTCTGCCCGCGGTGGTGCAGGCCTGGGGCATGACGGCGGAACTCGCCGCCGAACTGTCCGGGCCAACGATCCGCGTGGTGACCGAGCCGGTGAACCGCGACGCGATGCTGGCCAATTGCGACATCGTCGCCTGCCAGGGCAGCGGCGTGGTGGCGCCGGCACTGCTGGCCGGCCGGCCGGTGCTGCTGCTGCCCAACCCGGTCGAGCAGATGATGACCCTGTACCGCGTCGCCCGTCAGGGCCTCGGGCACGGGGTGCCGGCCGAGGCGGACACGGACGCCGCCGGCGCCGCCATCCGCCGCCTGCTGGACGATCCCGCCTGCCGCCAGCGCGTGGCGCGCTTCGCCGAGTCCTATGACGGCTACAGGCCCTCGATCGCCACCGACGCGATCACGGCGGAGTGCCTGGAAATCCTGGGCGAAACCTGACCCGCTTCAGACCGACAGATCGACCAGCGACCCTCGGGGCAACACGCGGGAGCCTGGTTCGGGCGGGCGCGCGCCACCGCCGGGCGGGGCGGCGTTGGTTGGGGGAACCGGCGCCGGTTCATCCCGGCCAGAGCCAGGCGCGCGCGCGCGTTGAACCGGTTCGGCACCAGCGGTGCGCGAGCCCGGCGTGGGGGCGCCGACGGACGGGGTGACCGAAAACGCCGACAGGGAATTGGACGTCAACATACGCAGCATGGTGATCCGCATTGGTTAAGAATGCGTTAACACCGCCCCCTCATGCCACTTCTTTTTCGACCATCGCGCGCAGGGCCGCCGAACCTCGGGCCAGGTCGGCTTCCACCCGGCGCACCACATCGGGGGGCAGGCCCGACTGCTCCCCATCGCGCGCGGCGTTCATGATCAACCGCAGGCTGTCCTCCAGCGCCGCGAGGCCATAGCCCGACGCCATGCCGACCATCGCATGGCTGTGTGCCACGATCGCCCCCGGTGCCCCCGAGGCCACCGCCCGCCGCAGCGCTGGCATCCGCAGGTCGAGGTCGGTCAGGCACTCCTCCACCAGGCGCAGCAGGGTCTCCCGCGGGAGGTTGGCGATCAGTTCACCGACCCGCTCCTCGGCCAGGACAGGCCGCGTGTCCGGTTCGGGATCGACGGTCGCCACCGGTTCCGCCGCGAGCGCGGGCGGCAGCTTCGGCGCCCAGACATAGCTACGCAGCACCTCGGTCAGGTCCTCGATCGAGGCGGGCTTACCGAGGACGCCGGACATACCGGCCTTGCGGAACACCTCCGCGTCATGGGTGGCGACATTGGCCGTCAGGGCGACGATGGGCACGGTCGCGGACGCACCGCCCAGGTCACGGATATGGCGGGTGGCTTCCTGCCCGCTCATGCCCGGCATGAAGATGTCCATTAGGATGATGTCATAGGGGGTCCGGCGCGCGGCCTCGATCGCCTCCTGCCCACTGGCCGCGAGGTCGACCATGTGGCCGCGCCGGCGCAGCAGTGTGGCGGTGACGATCTGGTTGGTGCGGACATCCTCCACCAGCAGGATGCGGGTGCGCCGGACGGGCGGCGTCAGGTCGGCCGGGCGGAGTGGTTCGGACAGATGGAAGTCCGGTTCGGGGGTCGGGGCGGGCGGTTCGGCCGGCGCTGGCACCTCCACCGGCAGGACCAGCCAGAAGGAGTTGCCAACGGTGCCATCGGGCGCGGTCCAGGGCTCACAACCGATCGCGCCGCCCAGCGCCTCGGCCAGGGCGTGGCAGATCGACAGGCCGAGGCCTGTGCCAGCGACCTCCGCCCCCTCCCCGCGGTCCAGCCGAGCAAAAGGGCGGAAAAGGGTGAGACGGTCGGCTTCGGGGATGAGGGGGCCGTGATCACGCACCGCCAGGCCCAGCAGACGACGGTTGCCGACGGCGTGCGGTTCCATCCAGGCCAGCAGGCGGACGTCTCCCGGGTCGGCGAACTTCACCGCGTTCGACAGCAGATTGAGCAGGATCTGACGCAGACGGCCGGGGTCGGTCCGCAGTTCGGCCGGGACGTCGTCGGCGATGTCGAGGTGAAAGCGGATGCCGCGGGCGATCGCCTGGGCCTGGAACACCTCCAGCGATGCCTCCAGCACGCCACGCGGGGCGAAGACGCTGGGGCGGAGCGTGAGCTGCCCCGCCTCGGCCCGCGACATTTCCAGGATGTCGTTGATCAGGCTCGACAGGGCGTCGCCCGAGGCGCGGGCCATGTCGACGACCATGCGCTGGGCCGGGGGAAGGTTGCTGTCCGACAGCAGCCGCAGCGTGTTCAGCAGGCCGTTCAGCGGCGTGCGGATTTCGTGACTGACGATCGCGACGAAGCGGGACTTGGCGGCGTTCGCCTCCTCGGCCGCCGCCCGGGCGTCGCGCAAGGCATCCTCGGCCCGCTTATGGGCGGTGATGTCGGAATAGAGCGTGACGAAGCCGCCATCGGCCAGACGGTTACGGCGCAGTTCCAGCACCCGCCCGTCCGGCGTGTTGCGCTGCGCGATGCCGAACTGACCCGAGCGGAGGACGGCCATGCGACGCGCGACCTCGGCGTCCGGATCGACCGTGCCGAACTGCCCGCCGCGGGCCTGCAGCCGCAGGATTTCCTCCATCGGCATCCCGATGCGGAGCGACTCGGGCGGCACGCCGGCGATCTCGGGGAAGCGGGCGTTCCATGCCACCAGGCAGAGATGGGCGTCGACCATCGACACGCCGTCGGTCATGCCGCGCAGGGTGGCTTCCAGTTGCTCGGTCTTGGCGGATGCCTCGGCGCGCGCGACCTCCAATTGGGCATTGGCGGCGGCCAGCACGGCGCGCTCCTCGGCCAGCACCGCCTCCCGCCTTCGGGACTGGCTCGCGGCGCGGAAGGTCATGATGACGATCACGACCAGCAGCAGGCTGATGCCGCCGGCGAAGGCACGGGCCTGGAACCCCCATTCGGTGGCCGGCGCCATCGCCCGCGTCTCATCCATTGCCACGACGATCACGAGGTCACGGCCCGCGATCTCCCGGAAGGCATGGATGCGCATGACCGAGTCGGCGGCGGAGGGGCCGATCCACATCCCGGTCGGGTCGCGGCGCATCGCGCGGAACATCTGGGTGGCCGTCCAGGAGGCCTCGGGGTCGACCCGATCCGGCCCGACGGCGGCACGGATCAGCCCATCGGTCAGGCCCAGCAGCGCGACCAGGCCGTTATTGCCGACATTGGTCTGGGCCAGCACCTCGGCCAGCGCGGTGGTCCGGTAGTCCATCACCAGCATTCCCGCGAAGACCCCGTCCGGGCCGCGCAGTACGCGGGAGACGTTCATGTGCCAGACCCGGAAGATCGGATCGAGGGTGGCGGCGCCGATGAATAGCCGGTCGCGGGTCGAGGGTTGCTCCATCGCCGAACGGAAGAAATCGCGGTCGGTCACGCTCGCGCCGACCGCCTCGGAGATCGAGGACTGGCGGACGATGCCGGTCGGGTCCACCAGCAGCACGTCGCGGCTGATGCCGCTGACCGAGACCATGCGCGTCCGCCAGGCGGCGAGGCTGAAGCCCGCGGGGTCACTTTCCCAGATCGAGGACAAGGCAAGCAGGGTCTGGTCGATGGCGAGAATCTGCCGCCCGATCTGCTCGGAGAAGGTCAGCGCCTGGTTGCTGACGCGGGCGGAGATACGGTTGACGATTTCGGTCCGCTGGGTGTCGATGGAGCGGACGGTGAATACCCAGACAGCCAGGATCAGGCACGTAACGACACCAAGTGTCACTACGTTTCCAAGCGTTCGCTTATCGGGAACGAGGAACCTGAGCAGGGTCCGCTCCTTAATTTCGAGGCCGCGGCGGGGTTGACGCGTGCGTAGGCGGAAGAGTTCGGGATTGAACTGTCATTAGCCGTACAGGTGGTCCGACTTCAATGCGATACCACCCGCGGAGGGCGACAGACGGACTGGAAAAGACGGGCGGCGGGCCAGCGCGTCCCCGTCGGCCCGGGTGGTGACGCGTACCATCGAAGTCCGCATTCAGGAAAAGCCGGCCCCGCGCTGTCTCGACGCCGTTCCGAAATACCGCGATCAGCCGCCCGCCGACACCGGCGCGCGTCCGCCCAAGAAAAACCCGCCCTGGTTGCCCA
Organism: Acetobacteraceae bacterium; assembly: GCA_947476855.1. The sequence goes on along the minus strand of CANJSR010000057.1, from coordinate 528 downwards.
GGGCGGGTTCTCCAACCTCCGTATCAGAGCGCGGCCAGCGCCGCGTTCAGCGTCGCGCTCGGCCGCATCGCGGCCGATGTCTTGGCCGTGTCGGGCAGATAGTAGCCTCCGGTGTCCACCGGCTTGCCCTGCGCGGCGATCAGTTCGGCGTTGATCTTGGCCTCCGCGGCCGACAGCGCGGCGGCGAGCGGCCGGAACCGGGCGGCCAAAGGCGAGCTGTTATCGCGCGCGGCCAGCGCCTGCGCCCAGTACAGCGCGAGGTAGAAATGGCTGCCACGGTTGTCGAGTTCGCCGACCCGGCGCGCCGGAGAACGGTTGAACTCCAGTATCTTGCCGTTGGCCTCATCAAGGGTCTCGGCCAGAATCTGCACATCGGCGTTCTTGTGGGTCTGCGCCAGGTGTTCCAGCGAAGCGCACAGCGCCAGGAATTCACCCAGCGAGTCCCAGCGCAGATAGCCTTCTTCCTCGAACTGCTCGACATGCTTGGGCGCCGAACCGCCGGCCCCCGTCTCGAACAACCCGCCGCCG
>CANJSR010000056.1 GCA_947476855.1 Acetobacteraceae bacterium | reverse complement strand
GTCGATGCTGGCGTTGTTGGATGCCGACCCCAGGGTGATCGTGTCGGCGCTGGCGCTGCCGATCACCGTCTCGGCGTTGCTGACGGTGCCGGTGTTGGCGGCGTTGGCGAGGGTGAGCTTGTCGCTGCCGGCCGCGAGGTCGATCGTGTAGGAGGTCGTCAGCGCCGTCCGCAGCGTGACGGTGTCGATCCCCGAGCCGCCGGTCAGCGTTTCCACGTTCGATACGCTGACGACGTTGGCCGCGTTGGCCAGGACCAGCGTGTCGTTGTCGGCCGCGGCGTCGACCGAGACGTTGGTCGCGATCCCGCCCAGCGTCAGGGTTTCGGCGCCGGCGCTGCCGGTGAGCGTCTCGATGTTCGCGAGCGTGGCCGTGTTGGTGCCGGAGGCGAAGGTCAGCTTGTCGCTGCCGGCCGAGAGGTCGATGGTCATGCCGGTCACGGCTTCCCCGAGGGTGATGACGTCGGCCCCGGCGACGCCGAGAAGCGTTTCGACGTTGCTGATCGTGCCGGTGCCGCCCGTGGTGTTCAGCGTCAGCTTGTCGCTGCCGGCGCCGAGATCGATCTCCTGGCTGATGGTCAGCGTGCTGCCCAGGGTCAGGGTGTCCGCCCCGGTGCCGCCGGTGATCGTCTCGACGTTCGCAAGGCTGAGCGTGTTGGTGGCGGCGGCCATGGTCACCGTATCGCTGCCGGCGCCAAGGTCGAGGCTGACATTGGTGACGCCCGAGCCGAGGGTGATCGTGTCGGCCCCCGTCCCGCCGGTCACCGTTTCGATATTCGTCACCGATCCGGTGTTGGTGCCGGTGGCCAGGGTCAGCTTGTCGCTGCCGGCCGCGAGGTCGACGGTCATCGAGGTGGTCAGGACCGCGCCCAATGTCACCGTATCGGCGCCGGTGTTGCCGGTGATCGTCTCGACGTTGGACACCGAGAGGCTGTTGGCGGCGGCGGCCAGGGTCAGCGTGTCGCTGCCCGCGGCGAGGTCGACGCTGGCAGAAGTGACGCCGCGGCCGAGGGTGATCAGGTCGTCGCCGGTGCCGCCGATGATCGTCTCGACGTTCGACAGCGTGCCGGTATTGGCGCCATCGGTCAGGGTCAGCTTGTCGTTGCCCGTGCTCAGGTCGATCGTCACGCTGCCCGAGAGCAGGTCGCTGAGCGTCACCGTGTCCGCCCCGGTGCCGCCGGTCAGTGTCTCGACATTCGACAGGGACAGGCTGTTGGTGAAGGCGCCCAGGATCAGGGCGTCGCTGGCCGCGCCAAGGTCGATGCTGCCGCTGACCACGGCGCTGCGGAGCGTGATCGTGCTCTGCCCCGCGTCCGCCGTGATCGTTTCGACGTTGGAGAGCGTGACGGCGTTGGTGCCGTCGGCGAGCGTCAGCGCGTCGGTGCCGGCGCCAAGGTCGATGCTGGCGTTGGTGACCGTGTCTCCAAGGGTGATCGTGTCGGCATCGGACCCGCCGATGACGGTCTCGATGTTCGCGACGGTGCCGGTGTTGGCGACGGCCGCCAGCGTCAGCCTGTCGCTGCCCGCCGCGAGGTCGATCGTCATGGACGTCGTCAGCGCCGCGCCCAGGGTGATCAGGTCGGCCGCCGTCCCGCCGGTGATCGTCTCGACGTTCGACACCGACATGGTGGTCGCCGCGTTGGCCAGGGTGACGGTGTCGGACCCGGCGCCGAGGTCGAAGCTCACGTTGGTGACGCCGGCGTTCAGGGTGACGGTGTCGTCGCCGGTGCCGCCGGTCACGGTCTCGATATTCGCCGTCGTCAGGCTGTTGGTGGCGTTGGCGAGCACCAGGGTGTCGGCGCCGGCGGCGAGGTCGAGGCTGCCGTTGGTGATCAGCGCGGCCAGGGTGATGGCATCGGCCGCCGCCCCGCCGACCAGGGTGTTGACGTTGCTGAGCGTGCCCGTCCCGCCGGCGGCGGCGAGCGTCAGCTTGTTCGACCCGGTGCCGAGGTCGATCGACTGGCTGGTGGTCAGCGCGCTGCCCAGGGTCAGGGTGTCGTTGCCGGTGCCGCCGGTGATCGTCTCGACGTTTCCGAGCGTCGCGATATTGGTGGCGTCGGCCAGGGTGACGGTGTCGCTGCCGGATGCGAGGTCCATGCTGGCGTTGTTCAGCACCGCGGTGACGGTGACCGTGTCGGCGCCGGACGCGCCGATCACCGTCTCCACGTTCGTCACCGATCCGGTGTTCGCGCCGGTGGCCAGGATCAGCTTGTCGGACCCGTCGCTCAGGTCGATCGTGTGGCTGGTGGTCAGGTTGCCGCTGAGCGTGACGGTGTCGCCGCCGGTGCCGCCGGTGATCGTCTCGACATTGGCGAGCGAGGCGGTGTTGGTGCCGGTCGCCAGGGTCAGCGTGTCGTTGCCGGTGCCGCCATCGATGCTGGCGCTGGTCACGGCGGTGCCCAGGGTCACGGTATCGGCGCCGGTCCCGCCGACCAGCGTCTCGACGTTGCTGGCCGATCCGGTGTTGGCGGCGTTGGCGAGGGTGAGCCGGTCGTTGCCGGACGAGAGGTCGATCACGATACTGCCGGTGAGCGCGGAGCCGAGGGTGACGGTGTCGGCCGCGGTGCCGCCGGTGATCGTCTCGACGTTCGAGAGACTGAGCGTGTTGGCCGCGTTGGCGAAGGTCAGCCGGTCGCTGCCCGAGCCGAGATCGATGCTGACGTTGCTGACCGCGTTGCCCAGGACGATGGTGTTCGGGCCGGTGGTGCCGACCAGGGTTTCGATGTTGGACACCGTTGCCCGGTTGGTGCCGTTCGCCAGTGTGAGCTGATCGGTGCCGGCGCCGAGGTCGACGCTGGCGTTGGTCACGCCGGTGGTCAGCGTGATCGTATCGGCCGCCGACCCACCGATCACCGTCTCGACGTTCGAGACCGACCCGGTGTTGGCGACGCTGGCGAGCGTCACCTGGTCCGCGCCCCCCGCGAGGTCGATGGTCATGCTGGTGGTCAGGGCGGCGCCGAGGGTGATGGTGTCGGCCCCGGCGGCGCCGGTCGTGGTCTCGATGTTGGACAGCGACACGATGTTGGTGGCGTTCGCCAGGGTGACGGTGTCGCTGCCGGCCGCGAGGTCGAGGCTGGTGTTGGTCGCGACGGCGCCCATGGTGATGGTGTCGGCGCCGGTCCCGCCGGTCAGTGTCTCGACGTTGACGCTGGTCAGCGTGTTGGTGCCGTTGGCGAGCGTGAGCGCGTCGGACCCGCCCGCGAGGTCGGCGGATGCGCCGGTGATGGCGGCGCCCAGGGTGATGGTGTCGCCCCCGCCCGCCCCCACGATCGTCTCGATGTTGCTGACGGTGCCGGCGCCGCCGCCCGCGGCCAGGGTCAGCTTGTCGCTGCCCGCGGCCAGGTCGATCGTCTGGCCGGAGACCATGGCGCTGCTGAGCGTCAGGGTGTCGGCGCCGGTGCCGCCCGTGATCGTCTCGATGTTGGAGACCGAGATGATGTTCGTCGCGTTCGCCAGCGTGACGGAGTCGCTGCCGCCCGAAAGGTCGAGGCTGGCGCTGGTCAGCACGGCGACGATCGTGATGGTATCGGCGCCGGAATTGCCGACCAGCGTCTCGACATTGGTGACCGAGCCGGTGTTGGCGACATTGGCCAGCGTCAGCCGGTCGTTGCCGGCGGCGAGATCGACCGTGGTGCTGTTGGAGATCGCGGTGGCCAGGGTGACGGTGTCGACCCCGGCCGCGCCGGTCACCGTCTCGGCGTTCGACACCGAGAGCGTGTTGGTCGAATTGGCGAGCGTGAGCACGTCGTTGCCGGCGGCCAGGTCGATGCTGACATTGGTGGTGCCGGTGCCCAGGGTGATGGTGTCGACGCCGGCCGCGCCGGTCAGCGTCTCGACATTGCTGGCGGTCAGGGTGCTGCCGGCGGCGGCCAGGGTCAGGCTGTCATTGCCGGCGGCGAGGTCGACGCTGATGTTGGTCACACCGGCGGACAGGGTGACGGTGTCGACGCCGGTGCCGCCCAGGATGGTCTCGATATTCGCCGTGGTGACGGTGGCCGGGCCGGCGCCAAGGTTCACCGTGTCGCTGCCGCCGGCCGTGTCGATGCTGGTGCCGGTGATCGTGCCGCTCAGGGTCAGGGTTTCGGCGCCGGACCCGCCGGTGATCGTCTCGACATTCGTCATCGTGGCGCTGTTGCCGCCGTTGGCGAAGGTGATCGAGTCGCTGTCGGCCGCCAGGTTGATGCTGGCGTTGGTGACGGTGGCGATCAGGGTCATCGTGTCGGCGCCCGCCCCGCCGACCAGGGTTTCCACGTTCGTGACGCTGCCGGTGTTGCCGGCGCCGGCCAGGTTCAGCCGGTCGGTGCCGGCCGCGAGGTCGATGGTCGTGCTGTTCGACAACGCGGAGTTGAGCGTGACCGTGTCGGTGCCGGTGCCGCCGGTCATCGTCTCGATGTTCGCGAGCGAGAGCGTGTTGGTGGCATTGGCCAGGGTCAGCACGTCATTGCCGGCGTCGAGGTCGATCGTCGCGTTGGTCGCCGCCGCACCCAGGGTGATGGTGTCGACACCGGTGTTGCCGGTCAGGGTCTCCACGTTGCTGGCGGTGAAGGTGCTGCCGGCGGCGGCCAGGGTCAGGCTGTCGCTGCCGCCGCCGAGGTCGACGCTGGTGTTGGTCACGCCGGCCGACAGGGTGACGGTGTCGACGCCCGCGCCGCCATTCATCGTCTCGATATTCGCCGTGGTGACGGTGGCCGGGCCGGCGCCGAGGTTGACCGTGTCGTTGGCGGCGGCGGTGTCGATGCTGGTCGCGGTGATCGTGCCCGACAGCGTCAGCGTGTCGACGCCCGCGTTGCCGGTGATCGTTTCGATGTTCGTCACGGTCGCGGTGTTGGAGGCGTTGGCCAGGAGGACGGTGTCGTTGCCGCCCGCGAGGTCGAGGCTGGCGCTGGACAGAGCGGCGATGATGGTCAGCGTGTCGCCGCCGGACCCGCCGGTGATCGTCTCGACGTTCGTCACGCTGCCGGTATTGCCGCCGGCCGCGAGTGTCAGGGCGTCGGTGCTGGCGCCAAGGTCGACGGTGGTGCTGTTGGTCAGGGCGCTGCCCAGCGTGATCGTGTCCGCGCCGGTGCCGCCCGTCAGGGTCTCGACATTCGCCACGCTCATGCCGTTGGTGGCGTTGGCCAGGGTCAGGACGTCGTTGCCGGCCGCGAGATCGACGCTGGCGCTGGTGGCCGCGCCGCCGATGGTCATGGTGTCGACGCCGGCCCCGCCGATCAGGGTCTCGACATTCGTCAGGGTGAAGGTGTTGCCGGCGGCCGCCATGCTCAGGGAGTCGGCCCCGGCGCCGAGGTCGACGCTGATGTTCGTCGCCGCGGCGGACAGGGTGATCGTGTCGATGCCGGTACCGCCGATGATCGTTTCGACGTTCTGCACGCTGGCGGTGACGGGACCGGCGCCGAGGTTCAGCGTGTCGTTGCCGCCCGCGAGGTCGATGCTGCTGCCGTTGACCGTGCCCGACAGGGTGACGGTGTCGGCGCCGGCCGCGCCGGTGATCGTTTCAGCGTTGGTGATGCTGACGCTGTTCACCGCGTTGGCGAGCGTGATCGTGTCGGCGCCGGCGGCGGTGTCGATGCTGGCGCTGGTCAGCGCGGCGACGATGGTCAGGGTGTCGGCGCCCGAGCCGCCGGTCAGCGTCTCCACGTTCGTGACGCTGCCGGTGTTGCCGCCGGCGGCGAGTGTCAGGATGTCGCTGCCGCCGCTCAGGTCGACGGTGGTGCTGTTCGACAGCGCGCTGCCCAGCCGCAGGGTGTCGGCGCCGGACCCGCCGGTGATTGTCTCGACGTTCGACACGGTCAGGCTGTTGGTCCCGTTGGCCAGCGTCAGCACGTCGTTGCCGGCCGCGAGGTCGATCGTGATGGCCGAGGCGGCGGCGCCCAGGGTGATGGTGTCGACGCCGGCCGCGCCGGTCAGCGTCTCCACGTTGCTGATGGTCGTCGTGCTGCCGGCCGCGGCCAGGGTCAGGCGGTCGCTGCCGGCGCCGAGATCGACGCTGGTGTTGGTCACGCCGGCCGAGAGCGTGACGGTGTCGACGCCGACGCCGCCGGTCATGGTTTCCACGTTCGCGGTGGTCACGGTGGCGGGACCCGCGCCCAGGGCCAGCGTGTCGTTGCCGCCGGCGAGGTCGATGCTGGTGCCGGTCACGGTGCCGGACAGGGTGATCGTGTCGGCGCCGCCCACGCCGGTGATCGTCTCGATATTCGTCAGCGTGGCGCTGTTCGCCGCGTTGGCCAGGGTAATCGTGTCCGACCCTGTCGAGAAATCGAGGCTGGCGCTGGACAGGGCACCGATGATCGTCAACGTCTCGGCGCCCGACGCACCAGTCACCGTCTCGATATTCGTGATGCTGCCGGTGTTGCCGCCGGCCGCCAGGGTGATCTTGTCGCTGCCCGCGCCCAGGTCGACCGTGGTGCTGTTGGTCAGCGCGCTGCCGAGCGTGAGCGTCTCGGCGCCGGTGTCGCCGGTGATGGTTTCGATGTTCGCCAGAGTCAGGGAGTTGGTGGCGGCGGCCAGGGTCAGCGCATCATTGCCGGCCGCGAGATCGATGCTGGCGTTGGTCTGGCCGGCGGTCAGTGTGACCGCGTCGGCGTTGCCACTGCCCGTCAGCGTGTCGATGGAGCTGAATGTATAGCTGTTGGTACCAAGAACGATCGGCACGGGGGCACACTCCCAGAATCGGGGGGGCCAGGACTTGGTCATTTTTGCCCGTGCACCTGGCGTGATGCGCGATATTCGCGAGACCCGTGATACGCCTGAAAGGTAAACGAAGGGTTAGCGCGGGGCCGAAAAATGCAGGCCCGCGATGGTGATACGCACCGGCCGCGTGGCTTCGTCCCATATGACCGAAGACGGCGGCAGGCCGCCTGCCCGAGCACCCAGCAACCGGCGGGGATTGTCCGAGGCGAGCGCGATCGCCCCTGATGCCGACAGCAGATTCCAGGCGACGATGTTGCGGACGGCCTGGTCCAGGCACAGCGCCGATCCGGCCAGCATGGGCGTGCCGGGGGAACGGACCGAGCCGTCGGTCGCATGCTCGATCGCCATGCCGGCGAAACCATAAAGACCGGGCGGCGTGGCGGCGGCGGCGGTGGCGTCGGTGACCAGGATCGTGCGTTCCGCGCCCTTGGCCCGCAGCATGACCTTGATCGCGTCGGGGGGCACATGGATGCCGTCGGCGATCAGGCTGGCGGAGAGACGGTCCTCGGCCAGTTGCGCCATCAGGGGGTTGAGGAACTTGGGCTGCGGCTGGGGCAGGGCGTTGCCGAGGTGGGTGGACAGGCAGGCGCCCGCCTCGGCCGCGCGGGTGATGTCGGCGGCGGTGGCGGCGCTGTGGCCGATGGCGACCAGGATGCCGCGGGCGACGGCCCAGTGGATGACGGCCAGTGCTTGGTCTCGTTCGGGGGCCAGGGTCAGCAGCAGGATCGGGTGGTGGAGGTTGGCGGTCAGGCGTTCCAGCAAAGCGGCATCGGGGGGCACCATGGCGGTGGGTGGATGGCAGCCGGCGTAGCCCGGGGCGGGGTTCAGGAACGGGCCTTCGAGGTGGAACCCCGGCACCATCAGCGGGCCGAGGCGGCTGTTCGCCACGGCTGCGTCCAGGGCGCGCAGGCGGTCGGCCAGGACGTCTTCCGGCGCGGTGATGAGGGTCGGCAGGCAGGTGGTCACGCCGGTGCGGGCCATGGCCTCCAGCGCGTGGTCCATCGCGGCGGCGGTCAGGGCGGAGTCGTTGAAGTCGATCCCGGCGAAGCCGTTGACCTGAAGGTCGATCAGTCCTGGCGTGGTGAAGGTCATGTGGGTCGTCCGATCACCGTGGGGTCCTGGGCGCTGTTCATGGTTTTCGACTGGGGCGCGATGAAACTGGGGCGCGATGAAGACGTGGGTGGCGGCCCTTCGGCCGCCATGACGGGGGGAGGGGGCGGGTGCTCCAGGCCGATCAAAGGCGCGAGGCCCGATTATCGCGGCTTGCGGACCTCGAACCGATAGGGTGACGCCCCCGCCGTCCCCGGGTCCAGGGCCAAACGATGCTCCAGCGGCGGGAAGGCCCTGCTGCGGCAGTCGGGGCGGTCACAGAGGCGGCAAGACAGGCCGATGCCCACCTTCGCCCGCTCCAGGTCCAGCCCGTCCGCATAGACAACATCGGATGCATGCATCAGCGCGCAACCCATGGCGATCACATGGATCGGCCGAGGCTCCCCCCATCGTGTCGCCGCGCGTGGGATTGCGCGGGCAAAGCACAGATAGGCCGCCCCGTCCGGCAGTTCGGCGACCTGCACCCGTACGGTGCCGGGCTGGGCGAAGGCGGTGTGCACCACCCAGCGCGGGCAGGAGCCTCCATAGCGCGCAAACGGGAACCCGGCGGCCGAAAACCGCTTCGACACGTTCCCCGCCGGATCGACGCGCAGAAAGAAGAACGGCACGCCCCGCGCCCCGCTGCGTTGCAGGGTCGAGAGCCGGTGGCACGCCTGTTCGTAGGACACGCCGAAGCGCGCCGCGACCGCCTCCATATCATGGCGCAGGGTCATCGCGGCGTCGCGATAGGCCGCATAGGGCATCAGCAGGGCGCCGGCGATGTAGTTCAGCAGGCCGATGCGGATCAGCATCGCGGCTTCCTGGCTGGACGGTTCGGCCTCGGCCAGCACCTGCTCGACCGTGTCACGCGCTTCCAGCATCGCCAACTGAAACGCCATGTGGAACCCACGGCTTTCCCGGGGCAGGGACTCGGACAGATACAAATGCCGAGCGGCGGGGTCGTAGCGGCGTAGGGCGGAGTCGAGGGGGCCGACGGTGACGGTCAGGCCGTGCGTCCGGCGCAGGCGTTCGGCGATGGCGTGGTTCATCTCGGACGGTGCGCCGGCGCCGAGTTCGGCGACCAGGGTTTCCGCCATGGTTTCCAAAGCGGGGAAATGGTTGGCGCGGTCGTCGAAGAAATCCCGCGTTTCCTCATTCGGCAGCAGGATGCGGCGGCCGGAGGGGAGCGCGATCCCGCCCGCGTCCTCCCGCGCCACGCGCCAGGCCCGATACAGGGCAAGAACCGCGCGTCCGGCGTTGGGGCTGCTGCTGGCGAGGGCTTCGATCTCGGTGTCCGACACCGCTTCCGCGCCCAGCAACGGATCGGTCAATGCCTCCCGCAGGCCGGCGTATAGCTGGCGTTCGGTGTTGCCGGACAGTTCCCGCAGGTCGACGGCCAGGGTCTCGCCGAGCTTGATGAGAAGGGAGGCGGTGACGGCGCGTTGGTCGTGCTCGATCAGGTTCAGGTAGCTGGCGGAAATGCCCAGTCGGGTGGCGAGTGCCTGCTGGGAGAGGCTCCGTTCGGTGCGAAGGCGACGGACGGTGCGACCGATGACGGCCCGGGCCATCTTTACATCCTTTACAAATCCGCGCGGCGTTTAGTGAAATTCGCCACGTGACCGCCTGATGTGGTGGGAGTTTACCCGTCCTCTTCGCAGGTGCAATGTGAATTATTCACTCAGCCGGAACCACGCCTTTGGGGCGACGGCCGGAATGGCCGCCGTGCCGTGCGGGTTTACCATCATCTCAGGGCTACGTGGTGCGGCGGGGGGAAGGGTGCGTCCTCTCCCGCCCCCCCCCGGGTCTCCGGATCTCAGTTCAGGAAGATCTTGCCGGGGTTCATGATCCCGCGCGGATCGAACGCCTGCTTGACCGAGCGCATGACGGCCAGCGCCTCGGTGCCGTGTTCCTGTTCCAGGAATTCCCGCTTGCCGATCCCGACCCCGTGCTCTCCGCTGCACGACCCGCCCAAGGCCAAAGCGCGGGCGACGATCTTCTTGTCCAGTTCCCAGGCGCGGGCCAGGCCGTCCAGTTCGTTCGGGACCAGGATCACGGTGTGGAAGTTGCCGTCGCCGACATGCCCGACGATCGGCGCGGTCAGGCCGGAGGCCTTGATGTCCTCCTTCGCGCCCAGGATCGCCTCGTTCAGCCGGGAAATCGGCACGATCGCGTCGGTGGCGATGCCCTTCAGGCCGGGTTTCAGCGCCAAGCAGGCCCAGAGCGCGTCGTGGCGCGCCTGCCAGAGCTTGTTGCGGTCGGCGGCGTCAGTGGCCCAGCGGAAGCCCTTGGCCTCGAAGCCCTGGGCGATCTCCTCCGCCTGCTGGGCCTGTTCCTGCACGCCGGCGGGGGTGCCGTGGAATTCGAAGAACAAGGTCGGGACGGGGTCCAGGCCCTCCAGCTTGGAATAGTCGATGCAGGCGGCCATCTGGACCTCATCCAGCAGCTCCATCCGCGCGACCGGGATGCCGCATTGCAGGATGGCGATGACCGTTTCGACCGCGTCCTTCAGGGAGGGAAACTGGCAGGTGGCCGACGACATCGCCTCTGGGATGCCGTGCAGGCGAAGCTGGATTTCGGTGATGATGCCCAGCGTGCCCTCCGAGCCGATGAACAGCCGGGTGAGGTCGTAGCCGGTGGCGGATTTGCGGACTCGCCCGCCGGTGCGGATGACGCGGCCATCCGGCATGGCGACGGTGAGGCCCATCACGTTTTCCCGGATCGTGCCGTAGCGGACGGCGTTGGTGCCGGAGGCACGGGTCGCGCACATGCCGCCGATCGTGCAGGCCGCGGTGCCCGGATCGACCGGGAAGAACAGGCCGGCATCACGCAGATGGGTGTTCAACTGCTCCCGCGTCACGCCCGCCTCGACCCGGCAGTCCATGTCCGGCTGGCTGATGTCGATGATGCGGGTCATGCGGGAGAGGTCGATGGTGATGCCGCCGCGGACGGGGGTCACATGACCTTCCAGAGACGTGCCGGCGCCCCAGGGCACGACCGGGACGCGGTCGGCGTGGCAGAGGGCGAGGAGACGCGCCACCTCCTCGGACGTTTCAACGAAGGCGACGGCGTCGGGCAGGACCGGGGTCTGGGTGTCCTGGCCGTGGCTGTGATGGTCGCGCAACGTGGCGTTGGTGGTGATGCGGTCGCCCAGAAAGGCACGGGCGGCTTCGATCACGGTATCGACTGGCATGAAACGTCCCCTGATACGGCGGCGCAGATTTGGCCCGAGGCGGGCGGCGTGGCAAGGGAGCGTTGGGGCTCCGCCCCAAACCCCGCGAGGGGCTTTGCCCCCTCGACCCCCACCAAGGGCGGAGCCCTTGGAACCGCTCATTGGTGGGATGACGGGAGGGGCCGACCGTGGCGTTGATGGGTCCGGGTTGGCCCCTCCCGTCATCCCACCAACCAATGGTTTCCAAAGGCCGTCGGCCTTTGGTGGGGTCCAGGGGCAAAGCCCCTGGTGGGGTCTGGGGTGAAACCCCAGCCCTTCCCTTGCCCAAGCCCGCCCGCTCGGCCACGATCCGGCCTCGTTCCGCAGCCAGGGGTATCAGGCCATGACCGCCGTTTCAGCGTCTTTTTCCTCGACCGAGGCCGAGGAGTGGCGTCTGCGTTGTGACATGGCCGCGGTTTTTCGCGTGGCCGCCCGGTTGGGCTGGAATGAGCAGATCGGCAACCACAACTCGCTGATGTTGCCGCCCCGGCCGGGGGATGATCGGCCGACCTTCCTGATCAACCCGCGCGGGCTGCTGTTTCAGGAGCTGACGGCCAGTTCTTTGATCGTGTGTGACCTGGACGGGAACGTGCTGCGCGGCAGCGGGGAGCTACGGAAGGTCGCCTTCCACATCCATGCCCGCATCCATCTGCAAAACCCGGCCGCGACCTGCGTGATCCATGTCCATCCGCGGTACCTGACCGCTCTGTCGATGCTGAAGGAGCCGGAGGTGACGCTCTCCCACCACAACAACCTGATGCTGAACGACCGGATCGCGATTGATGACGCGGGCGTCGCCCCGGCCGACAGCCATGCGGAGGGGGATCGCCTCGCCGCCGCCCTGGGGGACCGGTCGATCCTGCTGATGGGCGGGCATGGCGTGACCGTGGTGGGTCCGACCGTGCATGACGCCTTTGATGAGTGCTTCATCGCCGAACGGACCGCCATGTACCAGGTCACGGCGATGTCGACCGGGCGGGCGTTGCGGGAATTGCCGGATGGCATGCGCCGCCGCTGGTCCGGCGCCTGGGGCGACCGCTTCGACGCCCGCCTGCATCTGGACGCCTGGCGCCGGGTGCTGGACCGGGAGGAGCCCGACTACGCCACCTGAGGCGGCCCGCGGTCAGGGTCTGACAAATATTTCGTCCGATCCGCAGGAATCTTTCACGCTGGCAACCTTTCGTTAAGTGGTTGCGGGTTCAATCGGGGCACCCCGGATGGAACCCGTCCCCGCATGTCCGATTCCTCGCCCCCGACCCTCGCCCCGGCGAACCTGCCGCTGTCCGGCTTTGCCGGCGCCGATTCCCTGCGCGGCGCCCTGCTGGACAGCCGGCAGCGCTGGCGCGACCTGGTGACCGTGTCCGCTGACTTCGCCTTTGAAACCGATGCCTGGGGGCGGCTGATCTTCGTCATCCCCGATCCCGCCCTCGGCTGGTCCAGCGCCAGCCTGATCGGCCAGCCCGCCGAACGGCTGCTGGTGGAGGGCGCGGGCTTCGACCCCTTCCGCGTCACTGCCCCGGTCCGTCACCGGCGCACCTGGCTGCGGCGCGGGGATGGCGGGTCCGCCTGCCTGACGATCGCCGCGATGCCGATCACCGACCGCACCGGCGCGGTGGTCGGCGTGCGCGGCCTGGGCGTCGACATGACCGAGGCCGATGCCCAGGGCGCCCGCATGGCCGCGGCGCTCCGGCGTGGAGAGGTGCTGGAGCACATCCTGCGCCGCACCAGCCACGAGGTCCTGGCGCCGCGGATGATGAAGGCCGCGCTCGAATCCCTGGTCGACGCGGTGGGGGCCGAGGGCGCGGCGGTGGTCCTGGATGTCGGGGAAAGCGGCATGTCGCGGATCGCCCATCACGCCGGGCAGGGGGCGGAGCGGATGCGGCCGACCCTGTCCGCCATGCTGCCCGTGTCTCCCGACCAGCTTGGCCAGGCGACCGGCATCGACGGGCGTCCCGTCCTGATGGCGGGATGCGAGACCCGGTTCGGCGCCTTTGGCGGCATCGCCGTCTGGCGGACGGCCCGGGGGCATGACCCGGCCGAGGACGTCGGGTCCGGCATCCGCGCCTGGGACCAGGATGACCGGATGCTGCTGCTGACCGCGACCAACGTGATCCGCATGGTGCTGGAGCACGAGGCGATCCAGCGGGAGATGCACCGCCAGGCCCGGACCGACCCGCTGACCGCCCTGCTGAACCGCCGCGCCTTCATGGAGGAGCTGGAACGGCACGTGGACCGGCTGGACCGGGATGATGAGCCGGGGACGCTGATGTTCGCCGACATGGACCACTTCAAGGCGGTCAACGATGCCATGGGGCATGAGGCCGGGGACCGGGTGCTGGTCGCGGCGGCGGACCTGCTCCGCCGGGTGGTGCGCCCGACCGACCTGGTGGCTCGCCTCGGCGGGGATGAGTTCGCGGTCTGGATGAACGGCGTCGACCACATGACGGCGGCCGAACGGGCCGATGCCCTGCGGGAGGCACTGCCCAAGGAGATCGCCGAACTGCTCGGCCCGGACGCCCCGCGCGTGGGCATGTCCATCGGGATCGCCTGCCGCCGTGGTGGCGGGCATGAGCCCTTGGACAGCGTCATCCGGCGGGCGGACATGGCCATGTATGAAGTCAAGCGCCATGGCAGGGGCCATTGGCGCGTCTCCCTGGAGGATCCGACCTGATGGAAACCGAGGCTGTTCGGGTGCGGCTGGGCGCGGGCGCCTCGACCGATCCCGCCGTGCTGGCGCGTCTGGCGCGGGACCCGTCGGTGACCGTCCGGGCCAGCATCGCGCTCAATCCCGCGGCCCCGGCGGATGCCGACGCGGCCCTGCTGCATGATGCGGACGAACGGGTCCGCGCCTTGCTGGCCCGCAAGCTGGGGTCTTTGGTGCCCACCCTTTCGGCGGCGGAGCGGGAGGCGCTGCGCCAGCAGACCTGGGCCATGCTGACCCAGCTCGCGGCCGACCAGGCCGAACGGGTTCGGGCCGCCATCGCCGAGGAGGTGAAGGGCATGCCCGACGCCCCCCGCACCCTGATCCTGCATCTGGCGCAGGACCCGCAGGTGACGGTGTGCGAGCCGGTGATCCTGTTCTCTCCCATGCTCACCCCGGCTGATCTGGTGGCGCTGGTGGCCAGCGCGCCCTCGACCGGCACAAGGGTCGCGGTCGCCAGCAGGGCCAACCTGCCCGAGACGGTGTCGGACGCCATCGCGGCGAGCGCGGATGACGAGGCGATCAAGGCCCTGCTCAACAACCAGTCGGCGCAGATCCGGGAGGCCACCCTGGATGCCCTGATCGACCAGGCCGCGGAGCACGAGGCCTGGCACGATCCCCTGGTGCGCCGCCCTTTGCTGCCGCCGAGCGCGATCCGGGCGCTGTCGGAGATCGTGACGAGCCATCTGCTGGAGGTGCTGGCCGCGCGCGCCGACACGGGCGAGGATTTCCGCCAGCGCCTCCGCCGGCGGCTGGACGGCGGGGTGCAGGGCGCCCGCGACCCGGTGGCGGCCGATCCGGCGGTGACCCCGCTCCGGGATCAGGTCGTCGATCAGTTGCTGGACGCGGCCCGCAACGGGGATGCCAGGTTCGCGATGACGCTGCTGGCGACACGGGCGGGGGTCGATCTCGCCCTGGTCGAGCAGGCGGCGACGCTGCGCAGCGCCAAGGGGCTGGTGGCCCTGACCTGGAAGGCCGGGCTGCCGATGCGGGTCGCGGTCGCGCTGCAGACCTTGCTGGCCAAGGTCGCTCCCGGCGCCATCATCGCCCCCGGCCCCGGCGACAGCTTCCCGTTGGCGGTCGAGGAGATGAAATGGCAGCTCGAATTCCTGACCACGGCCGCGGCGTCCGAGCCCGCGGCCAAGGCCTGGTTCAGCGGCGGATCAGGGTCCCGCGTCCCGTCTCGGTGAAC
The DNA here is from genome assembly GCA_947476855.1 of Acetobacteraceae bacterium. The sequence continues at coordinate 785 of CANJSR010000056.1, read as the reverse complement.
AGTTCCAGAAGGCAGGCGTGCTGGACCCGGCCATCGAGGATGACCGCGCCCTTCACGCCCCATTTCACCGCCTCGACGCAGTTTTCGACCTTGGGGATCATGCCGCCGGTGATCGTGCCGTCGGCGATCAGGCCGTCGACGTCGCCCAGGGACAGTTCCGGGATCAGGTTCTTGTCCTTGTCCAGCACGCCCGGCACGTCGGTCAGCATCAGCAGGCGGGTGGCATTCAGCGCGCCGGCGACAGCGGCGGCCACGGTGTCGGCGTTGATGTTGTAGGTCTGGCCCTCCGCGTCGACGCCCACCGGCGCGATCACCGGTACAAGCCCGCCGCCGGTCAGGGCATGGATCACGCGGACATCGACATGCGCGGGCTCCCCCACGAAGCCGAGGTCAATTTCAGCTTCCACGCCGGTCGCCGGGTCCTTCTTCATCCGCCGCACCTTCTGGGCGCGGATCATGCCGCCATCCTTGCCGGAGATGCCCACGGCCAGGGCGCCGGCCTGGGTGATCAGGTTGGCCACGTATTTGTTGACGGTGCCGGCGAGGACCATCTCAACGACCTCGACCGTCGCGGCGTCGGTGACGCGCAGGCCGTCGATGAAGTTGGATGGCACCGACAGGCGCTTGAGCATCGCGCTGATCTGCGGCCCGCCGCCATGGACGATGACGGGGTTGATGCCGACCTGCTTCAGCAGCGCGATGTCGCGGCCGAATTCGAGGGCGAGATGCTCCTCTCCCATCGCGTGGCCGCCGTATTTCACGACGACGGTGGCGCCGGCATAGCG
>CANJSR010000055.1 GCA_947476855.1 Acetobacteraceae bacterium | reverse complement strand
GTCCGGCCGCCAGTATCCGGAGTTCTGGGGCCGGGTGCATTTCTGGCTGACGTTCATCGGGGTGAACCTGGTGTTCTTCCCGCAGCACTTCCTGGGCCTGTCCGGCATGCCGCGCCGCTACCCCGACTATCCGCAGGCGTTCGCCGGCTGGAACTACGTGTCCTCGGTCGGCTCCTACATCAGCGGCATCGCGATACTGGTGTTCCTCTATGTCTGCTACCGGACCTTCACCTCGAAGGAGCAGGTTGCCGACAACTACTGGGGTGAGGGTGCGACGACGCTGGAATGGACCCAGACCTCGCCGCCGGCTTTCCACAGCTTCACGGAACTGCCCCGGATCAAATAAGACCGTGAGCGATTTATCCGCACCATTGGTCGACGCCGGCAGGGGGGAGAAATCCCCCTTGTCCGTCGTTGACGCCCCGGCCCAGGTCGGGGAATCCGACGTGAAGGACTGGATCGCGCTGCTCAAGCCGCGGGTGATGACGCTGGTCGTCTTCACCGGGCTGATCGGGTTGATGGTCGCGCCCGGATCGATCCATCCGGTCCTCGGCTTCACGGCCGTCCTTTGTATTGCCGTGGCGGCTGGGGCCTGTGGCGCGATCAACATGTGGTACGACCGCGACATCGACGCGATCATGCGCCGCACCGCCAACCGCCCCATCCCCGCCGGCCGGATCGAGCCGACGGCGGCGCTCGGGTACGGCATCACTCTTGCGGCGGGCGCCGTACTGGTGATGGGACTGGCGGTGAACCTGATCGCCGCGGCCGTCCTGGCTCTGTCGATCGCGTTCTACGTCTTCGTCTACACGATGTGGCTGAAACGCCGCACGCCGCAGAACATCGTCATCGGCGGCGCGGCGGGAGCCTTCCCGCCGGTCATCGGCTGGGCGGCGGTCACCGGGTCGGTCGACCTGATGGCCGTGGTGCTGTTCGGCATCATCTTCATCTGGACACCGCCGCACTTCTGGTCGCTCGCGCTGTGGGCGAACGACGACTACCGGCGGGCCGGCATCCCGATGCTGCCCGTGGTGGCGGGCGGCAAGGAAACCCGCAAGCAGATCGTTCTGTATACGCTGGGCCTGGTGCCGCTGACGCTGGTGCCCTGGTTCATGGGTTTCAGCGGCATGATCTACGCCGTCACCGCCGCCGTGCTGGGGGCGGGATTCCTGGTCAGCGTCTGGCGCGTCTTCAGGGACAAGCAGGATGCGACCGGCGTCAGCCTGACCAACGACGCGCCCGCCCGCGCCGCCTTCAAGTTCTCGATCCTGTATCTGTTCATCCTGTTCGGCGCGCTCGCAGTCGACCGAATCATCGGTTGACGAAGGGCGGCAGGCACCCCACACCTTTGCCATGGCCAAGCACCCGCCGAGACCCACGCTAACCGAGGCGGATGAATTCCGCCGCCGCCGCCGCGGCCGCAACTGGGCGATCATGTTCGTCCTGTTCGGCCTCTGCGCCCTGTTCTACGCCATCACCATCGTGAAGATGATGGGAGGCGGTTGAGATGTCGCTGCGGCGGAAAAACCGGATCGTCGCCTTCACCTTCCTGGGTGTCGCCGTAGGCATGGTCGGTATGTCCTTCGCCGCGATTCCGCTTTACCAGATGTTCTGCGCCGCGACCGGATTCGGCGGGACACCCAAGATCGGCCCCTCGGTCGCGCCGGGCGGCAACGGCCAGACCATCCGGGTGTATTTCAACGCCGACGTGAATCCCGGTCTGCCCTGGAAATTCGGTCCCGAAACGCGCCAGATCACTCTCCCGATGGGGGAGGACCAGCTTGCGTTCTACCGTGCGACCAACCAGGCCAAGGGGCCGGTCACCGGTACCGCGCTGTACAACGTGACGCCCGAGAAGGCCGCCAAGTACTTCCACAAGACCGCCTGTTTCTGTTTCGACAAGCAGACCCTCGCCGCGGGTGAGAGCATGGAATTCCCGGTGAATTTCTGGGTTGACCCGAAGATCGCCTCTGATCCGTCCACCGCCGACGTCCGCTCCATCACCCTGTCCTACACGTTCTACCGTTCTCTGGACGACGCGGAACGGACGGGGGCGCTGGCCAAGGCCGGCCCGCATATCGGCAGCGATGCCACAGCCGGCCAGCCTCCGGCGCGCGCAAACTGAAACAAGACCGAATTCGGGCCGCGCCCTCTTGAAACGCCGTCGGAATTGGCGATTATGGCGCACGCCGTGTCGGGGCGGTTTCCCCGGCGGAGTTGTAACGGATACGACATGAGCAACGACGCGCACGGCGCTACGGTGCCAACCGGTTCCGGGATGAAGCATCCCTATCATCTTCCCGACCCGAGCCCCTGGCCGATCCTTGCCGCGTTTGGTGGCTTCTTGGTCGTCACGGGCATCATTTTCGCGGCCCATCTGCACAACTACATCCTGCTGACCATTGGGCTTCTGTCCACCCTCGTCGTGTCCTTCATGTGGTGGCGCGATGTGGTGACCGAGGCGCGGACCCCCGGCGCCCATTCCCCCATCGTGCGGCTCGGCCTGCGCTACGGGATGGTGCTGTTCATCTCCAGCGAGGTCATGTTCTTCGTTGGGTTCTTCTGGGCCTACTTCAACTTCCTGATCTTCCCGGAAACACAGGGCAACGGGGAACTGGTGTGGCCGCCCTCGACCATCCATACCTTCGATCCGTTCCATCTGCCGTTCCTGAACACGATGATCCTGCTGCTCTCGGGCACCACGGTCACCTGGGCGCACCACGCCCTGCTGGAAGGCAACAAGCGGGACCTCGTCCGCGGCCTGGGCATCACCGTGCTGCTCGGCTTCTGCTTCACCATCCTGCAGGCGGTTGAGTATGCCAGCGCCCCGTTCAAGTTCATCGGCGGCGGCGTCTATCCCTCGACCTTTTACCTCGCGACCGGGTTCCACGGCTTCCACGTGATCGTCGGCACCATCTTCCTGGCTGTCTGCTGGTTCCGCGCCCGCGCCAACCACTTCACCCCGGCCCGCCATTTCGGGTTCGAGGCGGCGGCTTGGTACTGGCACTTCGTCGACGTGGTCTGGCTGTTCCTGTTCGTCGTGATCTACTGGTACGGTGCGGGTCCGAACATCGCCGGCCACTGATCCCGGATGGCGACCTATCCACGGGTCTCCATCCTGCACGCCGCACTGGCCTGCCGATGCCCACGCTGTGGGCGCGGCAGGCTTTTTCGTGGCGTGCTGACCATTCGGGACAACTGCGAATCCTGCGATTTGGACCTGAGCAAGTCCGACACCGGAGACGGCGCCGCCGTGGGCGTCATCCTGGTCCTCGGCGCGATCGTGGTGGGGCTGGCCTTCTGGGTGGAGTTCCGATTCGAACCGCCGCTCTGGGTCCATGCCATCCTATGGCCCGCCATTACCTTGCCCCTGACGATCCTGATGATGCGCCCGGCCAAGGCGGCGTTGGTGGCATTGCAATACCGCCACCGCTCCGCCGAGATGGGCCTGCGATGACCAGGACCACCGCTTGATCCACTCTCCCACCGCGGTGCGCCGCCTGATCTGGCCTGGGGTGATGACCCTGCTCATGCTTGTCGTGCTGATTGGCCTGGGCACATGGCAGATCGAGCGGATGCAGTGGAAAGACCAGGTCCTGGCCGACGTCGCGCGCGCCGAGGCTTCCCCGCCGAACCTCCTGACCGCGAATCCGAAACCCTTTGCCCGGGTCCAGGTCTCTGGCCGACTCCGACCCGACCTGACCGCGCTGTTTGGTGCCGAGGTCCGCACCTTGTCGCGCGGCCCCGAAATGGGCGCCCGCCTGATCACGGTGCTCGAACGCGACAACGCCCTGCCGATCCTGATCGACCGCGGCTGGGCGCCAACAAAGCAAGACCGCCCCCTCGACCAACCGGCCGAAGAGGCCTCGGTCGATGGATTCGTGCATCCGGGTGACACGGCGTCCTGGTTCTCGGCCACCGACGACGTGGCCGGCCGCCGCTTCTACACGTTGGACCCCAAGGTGATCGCCGCCGCCCTCGGCCTGCCCCGCGCCGAACCCTTTGTCATCGTGGCCCTCGGCCCCGCTCCGGCGGCCGGATGGCCCGATCCGGCGAAGCACCTGCCCCAGCCGCCCAACAATCATCTGGTCTACGCCCTGACCTGGTACGGCTTCGCGATCACGCTGGTCGTCATCTTCATCGTCTGGGCCAGGAAAGGTCTCCGCGCATGAACCCAGCCTACGACCGTCTGGTGGCCCGATTCGCCCGCATCGCCACCATCGGTGAATGCGCCTCCATGCTCGGCTGGGACGCGGCGGCGATGATGCCACCCGGAGGCGGCGCGGCCCGCGGAGACCAACTTGCCGTCCTGGCCGGCATCGCCCACGCCCAGCTCACCGCGCCCGAGATGGGTGACGACCTGGCCGTGGCGACCATCCCTGAAGACCCCTGGCAGGCCGCCAACCTGTCCTTGATGCGCCACGCCTATACCCGCGCGACCGCTTTGCCGTCCGACCTCGTGGAGGCCCAGGCCCGCGTCAATTCCACCTGCGAGAAGATCTGGCGCACCGCCCGCGCCGCCTCGGACTTCGCCGCTGTCGCCCCTCAACTGACCGAGGTCATCCGCCTGACCCGCGAAGCCGCCGCCGCGCTCGGGCAGGTTCTCGGCATGGCGCCCTATGACGCGCTGATGGATGGTTACCAGCGGGGCATCGTTTCCGCCGACGTCGCGCCCATCTTCGCTGACTATGAACGCTTCCTGGCCCACGCCTTGCCGGAAGCCGAGGAACGCCAGGCCCGCCAGCCCGCGCCCATCCGCCCCACCGGGCCTTTCCCGATCGCGGCGCAGGAAACCCTCTGCCGCTCGATCTCCGAGCGTCTGGGCCTGGGTTTCGAGCACGCGCGCCTGGACAGGTCGGCGCACCCGTTCTCGGGCGGCACGCGGACCGATGTTCGGATCACGACCCGGTATCGGGAGGAGGACTTCGCCCAGGCCGTCCTGGCCGTCATCCACGAAACTGGCCACGCGCTGTACGAACGCGGCCTGCCCGACGCCTGGGGCCGCCAGCCGGTCGGGGAAGCCGCCGGTATGGCCGCGCATGAAAGTCAATCCCTGATCGTGGAGATGCAGGCCTGCCGGTCCGATGAGTTCCTGACCTGGCTCGCCCCGATCCTGCACACAGCCTTTGGCGGAGACCCGGCGTCCTACGACCCCGCGAACCTCGCCCGCCTGTGGCGCCGGGTCGAGCGCGGGTTCATCCGGGTCGACGCCGATGAGATGACCTATCCCGCCCACGTGATCCTGCGCTTCCGGCTGGAGCAAGCGCTGATCTCGGGCGACCTGCGCGTGAACGACCTGCCCGGCGCGTGGAATGACGGATTCAAGGCGCTGCTGGGCCTGACGCCGCCGGATGACGCGCGGGGCTGCCTCCAGGACATCCATTGGTATGATGGCGCCTTCGGTTACTTCCCCAGCTACACGCTGGGCGCCATGGCTGCCGCGCAGTTGATGGCGGCGGCGCGGGACGCTGAACCGGGCCTGGACCAGGCGCTCGGGCAGGGGAACACCGGCCCTCTGCTGGGCTGGCTCCGCCGCAACGTCCACGGCCAGGGCAGCCTGTTGGGCTTCAATGACCTGCTGCAAAAAGCAACAGGCCGGGAATTGGACCCGGCCTGTTTTCAGGCGCATCTGACGGCGCGGTATCTGGGCGGCTAGACCGCCCAGACGCCCCAATCAGTAGCCGTAGGGCTTGTCGGTGACAGGCACCCAGCGCCCGTCCTTGATCACCGTCAGGAACGATTCGCTCGACCCCTGGTGCTTGTCCGCGGCGAAGCTGATCTTCGGCGAGCCGAAGATGTCCTCGTAGTTCTTGATCTGCTCCATGCCCTTGACGAAACTTTCGGTCGTCAGGTTCCGGCCCGCGTTCTTCAGGCCCAGCACCACCAGGCTCGCGCCGGTATGACCAAGCTGCGCGGCGAAGTTGGCGTCCTTGCCATAGGCCTTGCGGTAGGCAGCGGAGAACTCCCGCACCTTCGGGCGCGGATCGTCCGGATAGGCGAACAGGACGGACGTCATGGAGTAGATGCCCTCGGTCACGCCACCGGGCGCGGCGGCAACGGCGTCGTCATAGACCGCGACCTGGCCCAGGAAGTCGACGTTCCAGCCGGTCTTGCGGGCGGCGGAGACGATCTGGATGGTGTCACGCACGATGGTGCCCAGCAGCACGAGGTCGCACTTGGCGTCGCGGAGACGGGCGACCGAGGCGGTGAAGTCGGTATCGGCCGGCTTGTGCAGCGTTTCGGCGACGAGCTTGATGTTCATCACCTTCATCTGCTCGTGCACGCCGTCCATCACGTCGCGACCGAAATCAGTGTCCTGCGACATGGCGCAGAGCGCCTTCTTGCCGCGCTCCTCGACGAACAGCTTCACGCCGGCGCGCATCATGTCGTAGTATGACGCGGCTAGGCCGAACTTCAGCGGATGCAGCGGCGCGTACATCGACCGCGCCGAAGTCAGCGGGAACATGTTCGGCACGTTCTTGGAAAGCTGTTCCGGCATCGTCGCGTTGTTCATCGGCGTGCCGCCATTGGCGACCATCATGAACACGCTGTCGCGGTTCAACAGCTTGTTCGACGCCTGCACGGCCCGAGGCACCTGGTACTGGCTGTCCTCGATCACATGCTTGATCTTGCGGCCATGGATGCCGCCGGCGGCATTGGCCTCATCGAACACCATCCGCCAGGTGTTCATGTTATTCACGCCCCACATGGCGGTCACGCCAGACAGGTCGGTGTAGGTGCCGATGATGACTTCCTTGTCGGTCACGCCCCGCACCGTCTGTGCCTGGGACATGGTGGGCACGGCGATCGCCGCGGCCATCATCGTTGCGAGCAACGTCTTACGCATGATGTTTCCCTCTCCTGTCGCGATTGTTGCGCCGTTGGTTCAACGACGAGCCCTGACCGGCTTCAGGCCGCGGCATAGGCGGCCCGGATTAGAGTGCCGTACTCCGCGTCCCCTTGTCCCAGCTCCGCCGGGTCGGTCACCTGCCGGACGGTGATCCCCAGCGCCCGCGCCCAGTCGAGTGACTGGGCCGGGATCGGCTCATTCCCGACAAAGGCAAGCCGCAACCGGCTCATGCCCAGTTCGCGGCGGACGGCGCGCAGCACCAGCAGGTCGGCCAGACCGGCCATGGCCCCGCCGGAGCGCGCCGCGCCGATCGCCCAGCGATACAGCGTCCGTTGCAGGGGCGTGGCCGCATCGGCCGCCGCGGTGATCCGGGCATGCAGCCGCTCCCACGCCTCGGCATTCGCGCCCAGGATCGTCGGCTTGAGCTGTTGCAGGTTCTCGACCGCCGTTTCCGGGCTTTCCAGGTAGTTGCTGATCGTCCCGGTCGCCAGCGCCAGGTAAAGACCCAGCACCCGCTCGGTCGGGTCGCTCATGGGCAGGACCACCAGCCGTTCATCCTCGGCCTGTGGCGCGAGTTGCCGGTGCGCGCCATCCACCATCCGCATGACCTCCGCATGGGTCACGATCCGTCCCATGGCATGGGTGCCATCCTGCGCAAAGACCACCGCCGCCGTGTCATCGGGCCCGACCGGATCGAACGCGGCATCCGGCGCGCCTTCCGCCACGAAGCGTTCCAGGCTGACCGCGATCGGATCGGCGAAGTCGCGCAACCCCTTCATGTCGGCGATCACGATCCGCACCAGCCCGGGGCAGGTGGCCCGTACCGACAGGACCTTGTCGAGCTGTTCCTCGCCCTCGACGAACACGACCCGGCAGCCGGCGGAGCGCAGGATGTGGCCGACATGTTCGGCTTCATCATTCGGGTTGATGGCAACCGATGCGCCGCCGCTGGTCAGGATCGCGAGGTCGGCATAGGCGGCCTCGGGCCGGGTTTCCGACAGCACGGCCGCGACATCGCCGCGTCCGAAATCCATCGCCCGCAGTCCACGCCTGATGGCCGCGACTTCCTGGTCCAGTTGCGCCCAGGTCACCGCGTTCCAGATGCCGCGGTTCTTCTTGCGCAGCACGATCGCGCCGCCCTCGGCCGCGACCTTGTGCGCGATCAACGCGGGCAGCGTATCCACCCGAGCGCCGCCGGTCAGTTCCACAGCCGCTTCCTTTTCCAACGCCGCTGGCCGCGTTCCCCGGTTTCCTTCTGGCCGAGGTAGAATTCCTTGATATCGTCCCGTTGCAGCAGCGCGGCGCAATGGTCCTGCGCGACGATGCGGCCGACCTCGATGATGTAGCCGTAATCGGCGGTCTTCAGCGCAATATGCGCGTTCTGCTCGACCAGCAGGATCGACACGCCCTGTTCCTTGTTGATGCGTCTGATGATCCCGAAGATCTGCTGCACGAGCAGGGGGGACAATCCCAGCGACGGCTCATCCAGCAACAGCAGCTTCGGCTGGCCCATCAGTGCTCTGCTGATCGCCAGCATCTGCTGCTCCCCGCCCGACAGCAGGCCGGCGCGCTGGTGCTGCCGCTCCAGCAAACGGGGGAAGTAGGAGAAGCAGAGTTCAAGATCCCGCGCCACGCCGTCCTTATCGCGGCGGGTGTAGGCGCCCATCATCAGGTTTTCGCGCACCGTCAGGAACGGAAACGTCTCCCGCCCCTCCGGCACGTGGCAGATGCCCATGCGCATCACCTGGTCGGGCGGCATGTGGGCGATGTCGCGGCCCTGGAACATGACCTTGCCGCGCTCCGGGTCCAGCACGCCGGAAATCGTTCGCAGGACGGTGGTCTTGCCCGCCCCGTTGGCGCCGAGGACCGTCACGATCTGGCCCTGCGCCACATCCAGCGACACGCCGCGGATCGCCTGGATCGGGCCGTAGAAGGTCTCGATGCCTTCGACATGCAGCATCGAGTCGGTCATTCCTCCGTCTCCCCGCCGAGATAGGCCTTCACGACCTCGGGGTGGGACTGCACCTCCCGCGGTTCGCCCATGGCCAGCACCTTGCCGTAGTTCAGCGCCATCACGCGGTCGGACACCTGGTTCACCAGCGCCATGTCATGCTCGACCATGATGACCGTGATGCCGAGGTCCTTCTTGATGTCCTCGATCCAGAACCCCATGCCCTCCGTCTCCTCGACGTTCAGGCCTGACGACGGTTCGTCCAGCAGCAGTAGTTTCGGTTCCGTGCACAGCGCTCGGCCGAGTTCGACGACCTTCCGCACGCCATAGGGCAGGTTGGCGATCAGCGTGTCCCGGTAGCGTTCCAGCCCGAGGAACGAAATCACGTCCTCGGCCTTGGCGCGGTGGCGCAGCTCGTCGCGGCGGGCCGAGGGGAGGAAGCACATCTGCGCCAGCAGCCCGGTCCCGGCGTGGCAGTGCCGCCCGATCAGCAGGTTCTGCAGCAGGCTCGCGTTCGGGAACAATTCGATGTTCTGGAACGTGCGCGCGATGCCCATGCCGGCGATCTTGTATGGCGGGGTCTGCGTGAAGTCCTGCCCGTCGAAGGTCAGCTTGCCCTCGGTCGTGTTGTAGATACGACTGATGAGGTTGAAGATCGTCGTCTTCCCGGCCCCGTTCGGGCCGATGATCGAGAAGACCTCGCCCTTGTTGACCTGGAAGCTGACGGAGTCGACGGCGCGGATGCCGCCGAATCGAACCGAGATGTCATCGGCCTTGAAGAGCGTCATTTCAGGCGCTCCGACTTCGCATAGGATTTCTGGCGGCGGAAACCCGACGCCCGCTTGAAGGGGAAGGCCTGGAACCAGTGCCGGGTCTTCAGCCAGAGGCCATAGATCCCCATCGGCTGGAACAGGATGACCAGGACCAGGATCAGGCCGAACAGGGCGGGTTCCAGCCCGGGCGTCCGGCCGAGGTTGAAGGGCAGGTCGTCGCGCACGATGGCGATGAACTGCGGCAGCAGGCGGACGAAGATGGCCCCGAAGATGGCGCCGTGGATCGACCCCAGCCCGCCCACGAAGACGATCGTGACGAACTGGACCGACAGCAGCACCTCGAACGCATCCGGCGCCAGATATCGGACATAATGGGCGAACAGGGCGCCGGCCAGGCCGGTCATGCCGGCGCTGATGGCGAAGGCCATCGACTTGTACCAGGCCAGGTTGATGCCCATGCTCTGCGCCGACACCTCACTGTCCCGGATCGCCACCATGGCTCGGCCCAGCGGCGTGCGCAGGATGTTGGCCGTCAGCCAGATGCAGAACACCAGGACCGCGAGCGAGGTGTAGTAGACGCCGTTCGCGCCCTCGATCGGGATGCCGAAGACATAGGGCGTGGGCACCGCGAACCCGTCGAAGCCGCCGGTGACCGAGGACCATTTCTGGAAGATCGTGCCGACGATGCTGCCGAAGGCCAGGGTGGCGATCGCGAGATACAGCCCGCTCATGCGTAACGTCGGCAGGCCGATCGCCACGCCGCAGAACGCGGTGAACAGGCCCGAGATCGGGAGCGTGATCAGGAACGGCACGCCCTGTGCCAGCAGCACCGAGTTGGTGTAGGCGCCGATGCCCAGGAATGCCGCGTGGCCCAGGCTGATCAGGCCGGTATAGCCCACCAGCAGCATGAGCCCGACGCCGGCTATGGCGAAGATGAACACGCCGCCCAGCTCGCCCACGTAGAACTCCCCGAGGAAGAACGGGATGAGCAACGTGACGACAAACAGCAGCCCGTACCAGAACAGGTCACCCGGATGCCGGGAGAGCGTCAGGTCCTGCCTGTAATCTGTTTTGAATACATAGCGCATGGCGGATCAGACGCGCTTTCCCATGAGTTCGGCGAACAACCCCTGCGGCCGAACAATCAGGGTGATCAGCAGAACGACATTGGCGGTGACTTCCTGGAACCCGGCCGGCAGATAGTAGCCCGACAACTGCTCCACGATGCCGACGATCACGCCGCCGATGACCGATCCGGGGATGCTGCCGAAGCCGCCGATCACCGCGGCCGCGAAGGCCTTGATGCCCAGGAAGCCCATGCTGACATCGATCATCGAGACAGGCGAAAGCAGGATGCCCGCCGCCGCCGCCACGCCCGCGCTGATCGCCCAGATCAGGGAGAACACGGTGCGGACCGGGATGCCCATGTAGTAGGCGGCGAGCTGGTTCTGCGACGATGCCTGCATCGCCACGCCCAGTCGTGTCTTGCTAAAGAATAGATACAGGACGCCACATAACAACACCGTACCGACGATGATGGAAATGTTGTCGGCGCCCAGAACCAGGCCGGAAACGGCGACGGTCTGGTTGGTGAACGGCGTCATGAAGCCAACCGAGTCGTAACCCCAGCCCAATCCCGCACCAGCGCGGAAGATGAAGCCAAGGCCGAGCGTGAGCATGACGACCGCGAATTGTGGCTGTCCTATGACTCGTCGGAGGATTGTTGCATCCAATATGAAACCGAAGGCCGCCGTGATCGCGATCGCGATCAACGAGCCGATCCAATAATTCACGCCCCAATGCGCGATCAGACTGAACGCGACGAACGCGCCCATCATCATGATGTCGCCTTGCGCGAAGTTGACCATCTCGGTTGCCTTGTAGATCAAGACAAACCCCAGCGCGATCAGGCCGTAGATACAGCCTGATGCCGCGCCATTGACGATCAACTGAAAGAGACGAGCGGCCTCTTCCACCTGTGGCTTTCCCCCTGGTTTTGCGAGCCTGTCTGGCCCTGCTTATTTACCGGCGGGACAATAGGGACGTGATTCGCGCTGCGTCAATGCAGCGCCGGGAAAAATATCGATACGCACGGGATCGGGTATGGGCAGGAACGAATGCCCGGTCAGAACAGGGAAAGCTGTGCCTGCGCGGTGGCGGCCGCGGCGGCTGGAACGGCGAAACGGGTGCAGTCCAGTTCTTGCCGCATGTCATCGAGACCCCATTGCCGGATGGCGCGGGCAAAGCGCCGCGACAGCAGATCGGCATAGACCCCCTGGCCCGAGAACCGCTGATGAAACTTTGAGTCGTTCAAGGCCCCCGCCCGTGTTTCCCGGATCAGGCTGAGCACGTGGCGCGCGCGGTCGGGGTAGTTGGCGATCAGCCAATCCTCGAACATCTGTTTCAGTTCATGTGGCAGCCGCAACAGAATATAACGGGCATGGCGGGCGCCGGCGCGAGCGGCGGCTTCCAGGATCTTCTCCATCTCCGCGTCGTTCAGGGCGGGGATCATCGGCGCGGCCAGCACGCCGGTGGGAATGCCGGCACGCGTCAACTCGGTGATCGCGTGCAGACGGCGGGCCGGACTGGCGGCGCGGGGTTCCATCACGCGGGCCAGCTTTGGGTCCAGTGTCGTGATGGAGAGATAGACCCGCACCAGATTGCGCTTCGCCATCGAGGCAAGGAGATCGATATCCCGCAGCACGCCCGCCGATTTCGTGACAATGCCGACCGGATGGTTGTAGCGGTCGAGCAGTTCCAGCACCGACCGCGTCAGCTTCAGCGTGCGGTCGACGGGCTGGTAGGGATCGGTGTTGGAACCCAGCACCATCGTGCGCGCGATGTAGCCGGGGCGCTTCAGCTCTTTCTCCAGAAGCTCCGCCACCTCCGGCTTGTAGATCAGCTTCGTTTCGAAATCGATGCCAGGCGAGTAGCCGAGATAGGCATGGGTCGGACGCGCATAGCAGTAGATGCAGCCATGCTCACACCCGCGGTACGGATTGACCGCGCGATCGAACCCGAGATCGGGGGAGCTGTTCCAACTGATCACCGACCGCGTCGTGTCCTTGGTGACCGTCGTCGCCAGCGCGGGCAGTTCCGCGAACGCCTCATCCAGCGAGTCCCAGCCGTCGTCGAACGGGGACGCCACCTGGCGGTCGAAGCGCACGGCCGGATTGGTGACCGCGCCCCGGCCGCGACGGGCGAGGGAGGGCATGCGGGCGGCAGGTTCCGCTTCCGGCAGTCCGGCCTGGTCCAAGGCAGCGATGGCGTCTGCGTCGCGATCGGGATAGGGTTCTTCCCACATGATCCGTTCCCCGTCTGTTCGAGTCTGACCGTGACAGCATCACTCGCCACCGTCAAGAACGAAATACGAACGGACGCGCTGGATGTGACCGTGGTCATCCCTGTCCTGAACGCCTCCCCCACGCTGGCCGGCACGGTCGCGGCCGTCGGGCCGGTGCGCGGGCTGGTGGTGGTCGATGGGGGCAGCCGGGATGACACGCCGGCCCTGTCCCAACGCCTCGGCGCCCGGGTGCTGACCGCGCCGAGCGGCCGAGGTCCGCAGATCGCCGCGGGCGTCGCGGCCGCTGGACCCGGCTGGGTGCTGATCCTGCACGCCGACACCAGGCTTGCCGTGGGCTGGCGGGACGCGGCACGGACCCATATGGCAGAAGGCCCGGCCCGCGCTGCGTGCTTCCGTTTTGCCCTGGACGGTGATGAACCCGCCGTCCGCCGGCTGGAGCGGATGGTTGCCTGGCGCTGCCGGGTCCTCGCGCTGCCTTATGGCGACCAGGGATTGCTGATCCACACCGACCTGCTGCGCGCGGTGGGTGGGGTCCGGCCGCTGCCGTTGATGGAGGACGTGGACCTGGTCCGTCGCCTCGGCCGCCACCGGCTAGCCTTCCTGACGCCCTCCGCGATCACGTCGGCCGAGAAATGGCGACGGGATGGCTGGTGGCGCCGGTCCGCGCGCAACCTGTTCTGCCTGAGCCTGTGGTTCCTGGGCGTCCCGCCCCGCCTGATCGCGAAGGTCTACGGATGAAGCCGGTCGCGATCGTCTTCGCCCGGGCGCCGCGCCTGGGCACGGTGAAGCGCCGGCTGGCGCGCGGGCTCGGGGATCGCGCCGCCCTGCATTTCCATACCGAGACGCTGACCCGGCTGCTGCGCGCTTTGGCCGCCGACCGGCGCTTCCGCACCGTGCTCGCGGTCACGCCCGATCGCGCGTACGTGAAGCTGCCCCGGGGGGTCACGCGGATCGAACAGGGCCATGGTGATATCGGCCAGCGCATGCACCGCGCCCTGTCCCGCTTTCCCCGCCGAGGCTCGGCGGTGATCGGCTGCGACATCCCCGACGCCGGCCCCGCCGACCTCCGCGCCGCCTTCCGCGCGCTTGGATCCGCCGACGCCGCGTTCGGTCCGGCGACCGATGGCGGCTATTGGCTGGTGGCGCTTGGTCCGCGCCGCCCATCCAGTCCCTTCGCGAACGTCCGCTGGTCCACCAGCGACGCCCTGGCGGACACGCTGACCAACTTCCGCACCCACAGGGTCGCGCGGCTGCGGACCCTGTCGGATGTGGATACGATCGCGGAGTGGCGCGCCCGGTATCAGGCGGCCGAGGAGTAACGCGCCAGCATCGGCGCCTCCAGCAGGCCTTCGGGCGCGTCCTCGGGCGACGCCTCCCGGATCATGTAGCCGCGGCCCCAGACCGTGCCGATCAGGTTGTCGGCCCCCGCAGCCGCGAGCTTTTTGCGGAGCTTGCAGACGAAGACGTCGATGATCTTGATCTCGGGTTCGTCCATCCCGCCATACAGGTGGTTCAGGAAGGCCTCCTTGGTCAGCACCATGCCTTTGCGCAGCACGAGCAGTTCCAGGATCGAGTATTCCTTCCCGGTCAGGTGAACCTCCCCACCGTCAACCGTGACCTCCCGGCTGTCGAGGTTCAGTTCGACCGTGCCGATCCGCACCGTCGGCTGGCTGAAGCCCTTGCTGCGGCGGACCACCGCCTGCATCCGGGCCAGCAACTCGGCCTTGTCGAAGGGCTTGGTGATGAAATCATCCGCCCCCATCCCGAGCCCCTTGACCTTGGCCTGCGGCCTGGTCATCCCCGAAAGGATCAGCACCGGGGTGTCATTTCGGGCGATGCGCATCCGGCGCACCACCTCGTATCCCTCGATATCCGGCAGGACCAGATCGAGCAGCACCACGTCGTAGTCATAGTGGCGAAGAAGCTCCAGTGCTTCCTCCCCTGACTCCGAATGGTCGATTACGGCACCCACGGCCTTGAGCATCAAGGACACGCCCCGGGCGGCGGTGAGATCGTCTTCTACGAGCAGGACGCGCATGATGCCCTCTTAACCATCATGACCCGGTTAATACCACCATAGCGTGTGTTTGGCCATAGAATTTTCACCTTTGTCGTGCATCATTCCATCAAATGGCACTGAATACCGCCCTGTGCTGCCGAATGTTTGAGGAACATGTGAATGATTGAAACAAGAGAATATCAATGAGGCAATCAAGTATCGTAAAAAGAGCGGAAATTGCCGCTGCCTGCATGCGATCGTGTCAAACCGCCCGGGTCCAGGGCCGCGTTGGCGGCATTTCCGGCCTGATCGTCGATATCGACGGATTGAACGGACTCGTCTCGATCGGCGACCGCATCGCCCTTTTGGGGCGGGACGACCGGCCGCTGGAAGCCGAAATCGTCGGCTTCCGCGACAATCGCGCCCAGGCCATGCCGTTCGGTGCCCTGGATGGAGTCGGCCCCGGCCACACCGCCTCCCTGCTGGCGGGGCAGGGCGGCACGCTGTCCGTCTCCGACGCCTGGCTGGGCCGGATCGTTGACCCCTTGGGCCAGCCGATCGACGGCCGCGGGGCATTGCCGAACGCCGCGTCCCCCCGCCCCGTCCGCGCAAACCCACCGCCGGCGGCCAGCAGGGCTCGGCTTGGGCCGCGGATCGACATGGGCGTGGCGGCGTTGAATTGCTTCACAACCTGCCGCCAGGGGCAGCGCCTGGGCCTGTTCGCGGGTTCGGGCGTCGGCAAGTCGACCCTGTTGTCGATGCTCGCCCGGGAAACCGCCTGCGACGCCGTCGTGCTCGCCCTGGTTGGGGAGCGCGG
>CANJSR010000054.1 GCA_947476855.1 Acetobacteraceae bacterium | reverse complement strand
GCGGGTCCCATCGGCGGTGATCACGGCGGCGAGGCGACCGTCCGGGCCGATCTCCATGTCCTCCACCGCCGCGGCATGCAGCGTCAGGTTCGGCGTGTCCTCCAGCAGTTCCCGCATCGCGCGCCGGTAAAGCTTGCGGTCGGCCTGGGCGCGCGGGCCGCGCACGGCGGGGCCCTTGCTGCGGTTCAGCAGCTTGAAATGGATGCCGGCGCGGTCGGCGGCCTGGCCCATGACGCCATCGAGGGCGTCGATCTCCCGCACCAGGTGCCCCTTGCCGATGCCGCCGATCGAGGGATTGCACGACATCTCCCCGATCGTTTCCAGGCGGTGGGTCAGCAGGACGGTGCGGGCACCCATACGCGCGGCGGCGGCGGCGGCCTCACACCCCGCATGGCCGCCCCCCACGACGACGACATCAACGATCTGTTCCATCGCCGCGATATAGCGGCGGCGGGCGCCCCCTACAACGACAGCAGGGCCTGGGCGCAGGCATCCAGCACGGCATCGGTATCCAGGCCATATTCGCGATACAGATCGGGGATGTCCCCGCTCTGCCCGAAATGGTCGGGGCCGAGGGAGACGACGCGCTGCCCGCGCACCCCGCCCAGCCAGTCATGCGCGGCGGGATGCCCGTCCAGGATGGTCACCAGCGCCGATCCCGGGGCCATCGGCGCCAGCAGCGTCTCGATATGCGACCGCGCGTCCCGGTGGCCTGCCCGCCGCTGCTTCTGCGCGTCCCGCCACCCGGCATGCAGCCGGTCGGGGGAGGTAATGGCGAGCAACCCGGCCCCAGGTTCCTCCATCGCCAGTTCGGCGAAGGCGGCTTCGGCCTCCAGCGCGATCGGTCCCTGATAGGCCAGCGCAATGCGGGCACCGGGGGTCGGCGGCACGACCCAATGCCCGCCGGCGATCACCGCAGCGGCGTCCAGGGGACGCTGCTTCTGCTCCAGCGTCCGCGTCGACAGCCGCAGCCACACCGCCGATCCGTCCGGGCGCTGCATGAAGTCCAGCGCGTGCCGCATCAGGATCGCCAGTTCATCGACATAGGCAGGCTCGAAGCTCGCCAGCCGGTCCGCCGCCATGCCGATCAGCGGCGTGTTGATCGACTGGTGCTGCCCGCCCTCGGGCGCCAGCGTCAGGCCCGATGGCGTGGAGACCAGCAGGAACCGCGCGTCCTGGTAGCAGGCATAGATCAGCGCATCGAGGCCGCGGTTGACGAAGGGGTCATAGACCGTGCCGATCGGCAGGACCCGCGCCCCGGTCAGCGACGCCGAAAGGCCCGCCGCCCCCAGCAGCAGGAACAGGTTCTGTTCTGCGATGCCGAGTTCCACATGCTGCCCGGTCGGCGACATGCCCCAGCGCTGCGCGCTCGCGAGCTTGGCGTCGCGGAACACGTCGTTGCGGGTGTGACGATCGAAGATGCCGCGCCGGTTCACCCAGGGGCCGAGGTTGGTGGAGACCGTCACGTCCGGGCTGGTGGTCATGATATGCGCCGCCAGCGCCTTCAGGTCCCCCTGCCCGCGCCCGATCTCCGCCAGGATTTCGCCGAACCCACCCTGGGTCGACATTTTCCGCCCCACCGTCTTCGGAGCCGGCAGGACCGGCGGGACCGGGATCATCGGCGCGCTGAGGTGGCGGCCCTCCGGCGTCAGCGGCGTGGCGAAGGGGCAGTCCTTCAGGAAGGCGCGGAGTTCGTCCTCGGAAGCGTCCAGCCCCTCGAACAGATCCCATTCATGGCCGGGGCGGATGTGCATGTCCTGGCGGAACTGCTCCATCTGCTCCTTCGTCATCAGGCCGGCGTGGTTGTCCTTGTGGCCGGCGAAGGGCAAGCCCATGCCCTTGATCGTATAGGCGATGAAACAGGTCGGCTGGTCGCCCTCGGCCGCCGCGGCGCGCAGCGCCTCGATCATCGTTTCAATGTCGTGACCACCGAGGTTGGTCATCAGGGTTTGCAGCTCATCGTCGGTCAGTTCGTCGATGATGGCCCGCGCGCGCGACCGGCCGAGGTCGGCCAGCAGCGTCTGCCGCCAGGCCGACCCGCCCTGGAAGGTCAGCGCGGAATACAGGCTGTTGGGGCAGTCATCGATCCAGCGGCGCAGCGCGTCCCCACCCTCCCGCGCGAACGCGGCTTCCAGCTTGCGGCCGTATTTGATGGTGACGCAGTTCCAGCCCATGTCGCGGAACAGCCCCTCGATCCGGCCGAACAGCCGGTCGGGGACGACGGAATCGAGGCTCTGGCGGTTGTAGTCGATGATCCACCACAGGTTGCGGATGTCGTGCTTCCAGCCTTCCAGCAGGGCCTCGTAGATGTTGCCCTCATCCAGTTCGGCGTCGCCGGCGATGGCGATGTGCCGGCCGGGCGGCAGGTCGTCGCGGCCCAGGGCGTGCAGCCGCACATAATCGGCCATCAGGGCGGAGAAGCTGGTCATCGCGACGCCGAGACCGACCGAGCCGGTGGAGAAATCGACCTCCCCCCCGTCCTTGACGCGGGAGGGATAGGGCTGGGCGCCGCCGAACTGGCGCAGCCCCTCCATCTTTTCCCGGTTCTGGCGGCCGAACAGATAGTTGATCGCGTGAAAGACCGGGCCGGCATGGGGTTTGACCGCGATACGGTCCTGCGGGCGCGCGATCTCGAAATACAGGGCGGAGAGGATGGAGATGGCCGAGGCGCAGGAGGCCTGGTGCCCACCGACCTTCAGCCCGTCCCGGTTCGGGCGGATGTGGTTGGCGTTGTGGATCATCCAGGACGACAGCCACAGCAGCTTGCGCTCAAGCTGCTTGAGGATATGCACGCGGCCCGTGGCGGCGGCCGGAATGGTCGTCAACGGTGCGTTCATCTTGGCTCTCTCTCGCGGGGCGAATGCCGCCGACAATAGCGGTTTGCAGCCGCGAGAGAAGCCGTTTGCGCAACCTCGTCCGGCCATGGGCGGAAACCCGCGCGAGGCCGGACGGGCAAGCGCCCGGTCAGACCATGTGCAGGTCCGAGGCCAGCAGCGTCGGCGCCCCGGTCAACGTCGCGATCACCGACTGGCCACGCGCGCCGATGCCGTTCGAGTCCCAGCTCAGCACACCCGTGCCCGCGTCATAGCAGAACTGCGCCAGGCCGGTCGTCGGCGCACCGATCACGAAGCGTCCCTCGGCCGCCAGGTCCATGCCGACCGTCAGGCCGAAGCCGGCGGCGGTAAGGCTCAGGTAATCCTCGCCGGAGGCGAAGTCGGTGATCACGTCGAGCGCGCCCGCGGGACCATCGAACACGAAGTTGTCCGCGCCGGCGTTGCCCGTCAGGGTGTCGGCGCCAAGGCCGCCCTTCAGGCTGTCCGCGCCGCCGCCGCCGACCAGCGTGTCGTTGCCGCCAAGGCCGGACAGGCCGCCGCCGGCATCGGACGCGCTGATCGTGTTGGCCTTCGCGTTGCCCGTGCCGGACAGGAATGCCAGGCCCGTGAGCTGGAGCATCTCCACGTTCATGCCCAGCGTGAAGTCGACGCTGGCGATCACGGTGTCGGTGCCGGCGTTGGCAAGCTCGACGGCCAGGTCGGCGATGTTGTCCACCAGATAGGTATCGTCGTCGCCGCCACCATGCATCGTGTCGGCATCCGCGCCGCCATCCAGCATGTCCGCGCCGAGACCGCCCTTCAGCGTATCGGTGCCGGCGCCGCCATGCAGAGTGTCGAGACCGTCACCGCCCTCCACCACATCCGCCCGCGCCGTACCGGTGAGCTCGACCGCGCCGGCGGTGCCCTTGTTGCTGATGGTCCAGCCCTGGGAACCCGTGGTGGCGGACACGTCGATGTCGAAGCCCTTGGACCAGATGAACCCGGCCTGCGCGCTGGCGCCGTTGTTGGCGCTGGCCGCGGTCGCGACCCAGTTGCCCGCGGCGAAGGCGATGACCTTGGCGCCGGCCGAGACCTGGACGATGTCCTGCTCGTCATTCAGCGCCAGGTCGCTGATCCAGTCGGTGCCGGTGGTGACCTGGAACGTGTCGATGCCCGCGCCGCCGATGTAGATGTCGTTGCTGCCGCCGCCGAACAGGATGTCGTCCCCCAGGCCGCCGTTCAGCTTGTCGATGCCATCCCCGCCATCCACGCGATCATTGCCGTCTCCACCATTGATCCAGTCGATGCCGCCGCCGCCCAGCAGGACGTCATCGCCGCCCAAGCCGGTGATCTGGTCGTTCCCATCGCCGCCATCGATGGTGTCGGCGCCGTTATCGCCGTCGATCGTGTCGTTGCCGGCGCCGCCCGAGCGCACGGAGAACTCAAACGTGCCCGCGGTTCCGACATTGCTCCCGGCGGTAAGGCCGAGCATGGCGGGGGCGGAACCGGATTCTGAGAACTCGAAGTAGTTGATGCCGTTGCCGGCGCTGAACCCGGCGCGGGCCACGCCGCCGCCAAAGGTGTTCACGGCCTGGTTGAGCGCCTCGTAGCGCATGATGATGTCGAAATCGCCCGAGACGCTGGTCTGGACGAGGGAGACCTGGAAGGCGTTCAGCTTGTCCGTCTTTTGGCTGAAGTAGCCGGTATCATCCCAGGTCGCCGTGAAGGTCTTGTTCGTCGTGTCGAGGTCGTACCAGACCAGGTTGGCGCCGGTCGAGGTGCCGCCGGGTGTCGGGCTCAGGACCGTGGTCGGGCGCGTGTCGGCGTCGTACCAGAACGGGGCGATCAGCGCGTTGTTCGTGACGCCGGTGATCGCCCTCGGGGTGAAGGAGCTGGAGGGCGAGGCGAAGGTCAGGCTGCCATTGTTGTTGATGTACAGCGCCGTGTATCGCGTGCCGAAGAAGTTCAGGCCGCCGCCGCCGAAGACGCTGCTCACGTCGATCGACACGGATGAGCCATCATCGGTCCGGGCCAGGCTCGCCTCTCCGAACCCTGCTGAACCGCCAAGTGTATTCACCAAACTGGTTGACATCGACTACCCCGATAAAACCACCGACCGCCTCGGATGAACGCCCCGGGGCGCGGTCTTTAAAAGGGATGGCGGGGCCCAATGACAGCCGTAATTTGTTGTATTTTGTTGAGTACATTCGTCCGCTACTGGCCGACGCCGCTTGCCGGTCCGCCCCCGGTCGGCGCAGAACAGGCGGGCGACGACACGGGAACCGGAGACCACGATGCGGCTGCTGGCTGGCCTGCTGGTCATGATCCTCCTGGGTTCGCAGGCCCATGCCGCCTGCGAGGTCCGTCAGCGCGCGCGCGTCCCCCTCCGCGTGATCAACGGCGCGGTCCTGGTCGAGGTGATGGTGAATGACCGTCCCGCGCGGATGATCCTCGACACCGGGGCGCAGCGCTCGGTCGTGTCCAAGGACTCGGTCCGGGCGCTGGACTTGGCGCTCGACGAATGGGTCGCGACCACGCTGCGCGGCGTCGGCGGGTTGGAGCGGCATCGGAACGCCCTGCCCCGCAGCCTGTCACTAGGCGGGGTGGCGCTGGAGCGGCGGACGACGACGCGCGACACCAGCCTGACCGTGGGCACCCTCGCGCCCGGGCTGGACGGGCTGCTGGGGCGGGATTTCCTGTCGCTGTTCGACCTCGACCTCGATCTGCCGGGATCGGCGGTGACGCTGTATGCGGTCTCCGGCTGCACGACGGGGTTCCTGCCCTGGAGCCGGGCCTATGTCGCGCTGCCGGTCACCAACCCGGCGGAGACCGCGCTGGTCGTCGGGGTCAGCCTGGATGGCGTTCCGCTGCGGGCCTTGCTGGACACCGGGGCCGGGACGACGGTGCTGGCGGCGCCGGGCATGGCGCGGATGGGGCTGGAACCGGAGCACCTGGCCGCCAGCCCGAGCGCGACCGCGGGCGGCCTCGGGCCCCGGCGGGTGACGGGCTGGCACCACCAGTTCCGCGTGCTGGCGATCGGAGATGATGTGACGGCGGCGCCCCGGCTGTGGGTCGCGCCGATCCGGCTCGCCCCGATCACGGACATGCTGCTCGGCGCGGACTGGCTGGCGACGCGGCGGATGTGGATTTCCTATGCGACGCGGCAGGTGTTCGTGGAGCACAAGGGCGACGTCGGGCGTCCGGCGGGCACCGATCCTCGGCGAACGCCATGACGCGGGGATGCCGGGGACCGCGGGCGGTGGCTTTCACCCCCCGCGTCGTGCCGGCTAAACGGGCGACCACCCCGGCGGGGCAAGCTCGAACCCCTCGAACTGGAACGCCGGGGTCACCACGCAACTGACCAGCGTCCAGGCGCCGAGGCTGCGCGCCGCCTGCCAGTGGCCGGCGGGCACCAGGCCCTGGAGTACCTGACCCTCGGCCAGCTTCGTGCCGAGGATAAGGTCCTCGGCCTCATGGATTTCCAGCGCCAGCGGCGCGCCGGCCTGCCACAGCCACATCTCGGCCGCGTCCACCCGGTGCCAGTGGCTGCGCTGCCCGGCCGCGAGCAGGAACAGGATGGCGGTGCCCGCCCCCCTGCCGCCACCGGCCGGCACATCGCGCCACGTCTCCCGGAAATGACCGCCTTCGGGATGCGGTTGCAGGTCTAGCGCCTTGACCACCGCCGCCGCGTCGACGTCGGGGTCGTTGAGGTCGATCACTCCTTGGGAGCGGTCTGCGCCATGCATGCGTTCTGGGAAAAGGCTTCGTACCATTCTGTCAACTTCGGATGGTTGGGGCGCCACGGATCGGACGCGTAGCGGAAATCGAGGTAGCCGAGCGCACAGGCAACCGTGATGGAGCCGATGTCGATATGCTTGTGCGGCGGGTCGGTTTCCAGCACATCCACGGCGCGCGCGATAGCCGCCTTGTAGCGGGCGATGGCGGCGTCACGGGCGTCTTCCTTCGGACGGCCCATCTCTCCGCGGCAGGGCACGGCGGCGTCGAGGATGCCGTCACCGATCGATTGCAGCCTGAGCGCGCGCCAGCGGGCCGGACCCATGACCGGGAACAGCGGCAGGGCCTCCCCCATCGATTCCAGGAACTCGCAGATCAACTGGCTGCCGAACAGCGACATGCCATCATCGGTGACCAGGCAGGGCACCTTGGACAGCGGGTTCTGCGCCAGCAGGTCGGGCGGGGACTGGTGCGGGTTAGACGGAGTCGTCTCAATCCGGTCGACGATGCCGCGCTGGATCGCGCAGGCCATGACCTTGCGGACATAGGGAGAGGTGGCGGAGTAGAACAGCTTCACGTTGGAGGTCCCCTTGTTAGAATTTGTCCTTGCCGGCACGCCGTTCGGCGAAGGCGGCGACGGTAGCGGCGGTCAGGAACGGGTTGGCCTTCAGCTCATCCCCCATGCGGGTCGGCACGGAGGGCTTGCCGGCGGCGCGGGCGGCGCTGGCCGCCTTGCTCATGGCCTGCAGGGCGGTGTTGGACGGATCGACATGCAGGGCAAAGCGGGCGTTGCTCTCGGTGTATTCATGGCCGCAGCAGACCAGCGTATCGGCCGGGAGGGCTTTCAGCTTGGCGAGGCTGTCGAACATCTCCTGCGGCGAGCCCTCGATCAGGCGGCCGCAGCCCAGGCTGAACAGCGTGTCGCCGGACAGCAGCACGGGGCCATCGGGGAAGAAGAAGTTGATCTGCCCGCGGGTGTGGCCGGGGGTTTCGATCACCTGCGCCTTGGCGTTGCCGAGGGTGACTGTGTCGCCTTCCTTCACAGCCTGGTCCAGCTTGGGCAGCCGGTGCGCGTCGGCCGAGGCGCCGACGACCGGGCACTTGTAGCGGGCGCGGATCACATCGGTATCGGCCACGTGGTCGCCGTGGTGGTGGGTCAGCAGGATCATGTCCAGCCGCCCGCCGGCCGCGTCGATGGCGGCGATGATCGGGCCGGCCTCGGCCGGGTCGACGATCGCGGTGGCGCCAGTCGTGCTGTCCTTCAGCAGCCAAGCGTAGTTGTCGTTCAGGATGGGAATGAGTTGTGCGGTGACGGTCATGGGACGCATCCTAGGCTGTGTGGGCCGCATTGGGAATCCCGCGCCAGCGGGGCCGCCGGATGGGAAAGGCCGCATTGTCAGGCGGCCGGCTTCCCTGTTTATCAGGGGGACAATCCGTTCCGCGCAAGGGGCACATTCCGTCAATGTCAGACACGATGATCCTGGTCGCGATCGGCGCCAACCTGCCGGCCCCGGACGGGACGCCGCCGCTGGAAACCTGCCGGCGGGCGGTGGCGCATCTGGCCGCCCTGCCCGGGCTGCGCCTGGTGGCGGTGTCGCGCTGGTATGAAACGGAGCCGGTCCCGCCCTCGGGCCAGCCGCCCTATGTCAACGGCATTGCCCGCCTGGCCGCCGCCAGCCCGGTCGATCCCGCCGCCGTGCTGGCCGATCTGATGCGGATCGAGGCCCTGTGCGGACGGGAGCGTGGGGTGGCGAACGCGGCGCGGACGCTGGACCTGGACCTGATCGCGATCGACGGGGTGACGCGCGACACCCCGGACCCGATCCTGCCGCATCCGCGGGCGCATCTGCGCGGGTTCGTGCTGCTGCCTCTGGTGGATGTGGCGCCCGACTGGGTGCATCCGAGGCTGGGTCTGACGGCGCGGGCGCTGCTGGACCGGCTGCCGGCGGAGCCGGTGCGGGTTCTGTCCTAGGCCGGCAATAACAATTGAAAGAGCCGATAGATTTCCGGGATAGTGATGGTTGCGTCGAGAACCGTCATAGAATGACCGGTCAGGGGATAAAGGTCTCCTTCACATTGCCTGATGCCATTTCATTTCCAACCGCTCCAACTATGAACGCAACGCTCAGGCACGTGCTGATGAATACGCTCCTTGGGCTTCCCCAATCGAAGTCAGGATTGAGTAGGAACATATTTTGCTCTGCATAAGCACGTTGAGATTTCATACTAAGTATCGTGTTTTTGATGGCTTGTGTATTGAAGTCCAAAGGGACTCTTGCGTGAGCAAAAATATTCCTCACCCTGCATATCTTTAACATGTCGTCTCGGGTAATCTCTCCGAAAATACCCAAAGCATAGGCTAAGTGTATTTTGGCGACAGTGGATGCCAAAGGCGACGATCCTTCGAACAGATGCTGCCTATGGATCTTTTCGCTGCCCACAAATCGACATGATATGGCTTGCTCGAGCGCAACATCCAATTGGGCAGACGCCAGCAAGGCGGCCGCAGAATCCGGGCTTGCGTCTATCGTCTGTCGAATATTCCACCGCACTTCGTCCGGTCGCAACCCAGACAAATCAGCGAGCCTAGATTTGACAGCGGATGAGGGAGTTTCCGAAGGCACTCAAAAAAGCCCTTTCTGATCTACGAAGTATATGTAGGCAAAACATCCGGATGTCCTCGCCGCACAGCTGCGCGAGAAGGAAGTCGCACGCGGAAGAGCGATCATCAGCTGCCGGCACTTCAAGATATACGATTCCCGTTCGGGTCCCAAATGCCTTCAAGGTTAGGATACCCGGCAGTGTCACCGCCAATAGGCCGAGATTCAAGCAAACGAAAATAGCAGGCATTCTCCAAGGCTGCGCTGTGGAACGTACAACCCACAAATCAAACTTATTGATTAACGGAACATATGCTGGTCCCCTCGACCGGCTCCCTCGCCGCCGCGACCATCGCCCTGGCGATCAGGACGGCATAGTCCCGCCGCGTCAGCGGGCCGTTGGCCTTCAGCCAGAACGGCGCGTGGCTCGCCATGCCCAGCAGGCTGTGGACCAGCGGCGCCTGGATTTCGCGGTGGGCGGACAGCGTGGGCACCACCGCCTCCAACGGACCGCCCAGGCGATAGGCCAGGGTGCGGATGACATAGCGCAGCGCCTCCCGCTGTTCTTCCGGCAGGGTCGGGAAGGTTGTCAGCATCACCTGGTGCGCGTCGGCGTGCTCATGGATGCCATCCAGCAGCGCGACGACCACGGCGACCAGCCGATCCTCCGGTTCAGCCGCCAGATGGGCGTCGTCGGCGGCCCCGACATATTCGTGCAGCGCGTCCAGGTAGGCGTACAGGATGTCGAACACGAGGTCCTGGCGCCGCCGGTAGCCATGCGCGGCGGCCGAGACGGGGACATGCGCCTCCCGCGCCACATCCAGGATCGCGGCCCCGGTGACGCCGAGGCGGGCGAACAGGCGGGCACCGACTTCCCGCATCCGGGCTCGCCGTTCCGCCATGCGGTGGGACAGGGCCCAGGTGACGGCAACACCGCGGCCGACATGGCGGGGGGAGGCACCGGTCCCCGGATGAACCACCCCGCCCAGGCGGGGGATCGGGGAAAGCAGGGTCAGCAAGCCGGACCACGCATGAGCAGAGGGTGCATATCCATTGCGGGAAGGATTATGTTCACTAAATGTTCCTATCACACCCCCCAGTTGCGGAGCAAGCCCGGAATCACCCCATCCTGGCCCCCCGCCCCCGATCGGCTATGATCCCCGCCAGCAAAGACCAACCGAACGGAGGAAACACATGCAGGCGGCAGCCAGCGGCAACGGCTTTCACCACGTCGCGATCCGCGCGATCGATTTCGACGAAACCCTGCGCTTCTATGTGGAGGGCCTGGGTTTCCGGGTCCATTTCCCCTTCTCGGTCGTCGGGCGCATCGACCGTGCCGCCTTCCTCGATGCCGGCGACGGCCGGTATGTGGAGGTGTTCGGCCAGGACTCCGCGATCCAGTCCGAAGGTCGCCGGCGCCTGCCCGGGGAGGAACGGACCGAGGGCGCGCTGCTGCATTTCTGCCTGCGGGCGGCTGACACCGATGCCTCCTACGCCCGCGCGATCGCGGCCGGTGGGGTTTCCCGCGTTGAACCGGTGACCCGCCGGCTCAGCGAGGACCCGGTCGTGGAGGTCCGCATCGCCTTCGTCACCGGCCCGAACGGGGAAGTCATCGAGTTCCTGCAAAGCGCGCAGATCTGACCCCGGATGGCACCGCCCGCCATCCCGTGACACGATCGCGCCGAACACGCCCGCTGAAACACAAAGGAAAACGTCCATGCAGATCGGTTTCAACCTGCCCACCTCCGGCCCCCTGATCGAACCGGACAGCCTTGTCCGCATCGTCACCGAAGGGGAGAAGCTCGGCTTCGACTACGTCACCATCAGCGACCACATCATGGTGCCGAGCAATCTGGAGTCGAAGTATCCTTATACGGGAACGGGGGAGTTTCCGGCTGGGGCCTCGGCCGCGTGGCTGGAGCAGTTGGCGACCACCGCCTATGTCGCCGCGCTGACGACAAAGCTGCGGTTCGTGCTGTCCGTCATGGTCGTGCCGCACCGCCCGGCCGTGCTGACCGCCAAGCTGCTGTCGACGATCGACTATTTGTCCAAGGGCCGCCTGACCCTGGGCATCGGCGTCGGCTGGTGCCGGGAGGAGTTCGAGGCGATCGGCGCCGCCCCCTTCGACGATCGCGGCAACGTGACGGATGAGTGGATGGCCGCCTGCCGGGAGCTGTGGACCGCCGACAATCCGAAATTCGACGGCAAATACGTGAAGTTCGACGACGTCGTGTTCACGCCCAAGCCCGCGCAGACTCCCATCCCGATCTGGGTCGGCGGCGAAAGCGCCCCCGCTTTGCGCCGCACCGTCCGCTATGCCCATGGCTGGTATCCGGTCGGCACCAATCCGCAGCACCCGATGAACACCGCCGGCCTGTTCCGCAAGGGCGTGGAACGCTTCCACGGCTTCTGCGCCCGGGGCGAGCGTGATCCGGCCGAGATCGCTTTGGCCTATCGCGTCCTGTCCGGTCCCGGCGTGCGCGGGCGGACGACCATCGACGGGGAAGCCGAGCTGTTCACCGGCACGGATGCCGACTGGGTGGGGGATATCAAGACGCTGGAAGACCAGGGCGTCAGCGCGATCGATGTCCGCCTGTTCGGCTACGGCGCCAACCAGAGCCTGCAGGGCACCATCGACAACATGCACCGGTTCCGCGACGGGGTTCTGTCGAAGATCGGCTGACCCGTTTCCACCGCCTGAACATGAGACTTCCAAGCATGCGAATGCGCCGTCTGACGAAGATCGCGGGGGCCCTGGCGGCCCTCGCGATGGCTGCCTTTCCCGCGACCGCGCGGGCGCAGGGCCAGGCCTATCCGGAAAACAAGCCGATCGTGCTGGTCATCCCCTTCGCGCCGGGCGGAGGCACCGATGCGCTGGCCCGCCCCTTCGGCAAGGTGCTGTCCGAACGCCTCGGCCAGCCGGTGGTGCTGGAGAACAAAGGCGGCGGCGGCGGCATGATCGCCGCCCAATACGTCGCCAAGGCTCGGCCCGACGGCCACACGCTGCTGATGACGACTTCCACCTTCCTGACCGCCGCGTCCGGGCAGCGGGCATTGCCCTATGACGTGCTGAAGGACTTCACGCCGGTGTCCTGGCTGGGGCGCGGCCCGCTGCTGGTGATCGTCAACAAGGACACCGGGATCACGACGCTCCAGGACCTGATCGCGCGGGGCAAGGCGAAACCCGATTCGATCAACTTCGCGTCATCCGGCGTCGGCAGCGTGCTGCACCTGGCAGGCGAGCTGTTCATCCAGCGCGCCGGGATCAAGGCAACGCACATCCCCTACCAGGGTGCTGGCCCGGGACTGGTCGACCTACTGGCCGGGCATGTGCAGTTGTTCCTGATGACCGTGCCCTCGATCATCGGGCATGTGAAATCCGGCGGGGTGACGCTGCTCGCGACGACGGGGACAACCCGGATGGCCGCCTTCCCGAATGTCCCGACCGTGGCGGAAGCCGCGATCCCGGGGTTCGAGGCCGGCACCTGGTGGGGCATCACCGGCCCCGCCGGTCTGCCGCCGCACATCATCGAGACGCTGGACAAGGCCGTGAAGGACTCGGTCCGGACCGAGGTGATGCGCAAGCGGTTCGAGGATGAGGGCGCCGAGATCGTCGACGCCACGCCAGCCCAGTTCGGCGCGATGCTGCGCGACGAACTGGCCGTCTGGCGGGGCGTGGTGAAGGACGGCAACCTGAAGTTCGAGTAGCGGCTGCGTTCAGCGCACGGGGCACGATCGCCCGCGCCCCTTGATCAACCGGCTTTGCAATTGCCCCCTCGTCATGCTGGCCGAAGGGCCAGCACCCACGACTTTCTTCCGTTCTGAACAGGAAAGTCGTGGATGGTGGCCCGGAGCCTGTCCTCGGGCCGGCTCTTCGCCGGACCTGGGGGGCCACCACGACGAACTAGCACCGTTCGGGGGGTAAACGGTTACGGCGTCCGGTAGGATACTGCCCGATTGGTCTCAGAACCGCTCGACCCAGGGGCGCAGTTCCACCTCCCACGTCCAGGCGCTGCGCGGCTGGGTCGCGATCTGCCAATAGGTTTCGGCAATCGCATCGGGGTCCAGCAGGCTGTCGGGATGCTCGTTCGGTTCCGGTCGGGTCGCCGCGCGGATGCCGCCATCGATGACGAAATGCGCGACATGCACGCCCTTGGGCGACAACTCGCGCGCCATGCTCTGCGCCAGGCCCCGCAACGCGAACTTGCCCATCGCGAAGGCCGAGGAGTTCGCATAGCCCTTCACGCTGGCCGAGGCGCCGGTCAGCAGGATCGCCCCCGACTCCTTCGGCACCATCAGCCGCGCGGCCTGCTGCGCGACCAGGAACCCGCCATAGCCGCTGACCGCGATCGCACGGGCGACGTCGGCGGGATCAAGATCGGTCACCGCCCCCCGCGCGCGGGCCGAGGCGTTGTAGACGACGATATCGGGCGCGCCGATCGTCGCCACCACGACCTCGAACAACGCCGCCACTTCCTCGGGCTCCGTCGCCTCGCAGGCGAAGGTGACCGCGGCGGTTTCCTCGGCGATCCGCATCAGGTTGTCGGGATTGCGGGAGGCGAGCGCGACCTGCAATCCCTTGCGAGCGAACAGGCGGGCAAGCGAGGCGCTGAGCCCCGAACCCGCGCCGACGATCAGGGCTGTCTTCGGTTCCATCAGCGACCTCCGGAAATCGGGACCAGGATGCCCGTGACATAAGATGCGGCGTCGGAGGCGAGCCACAAGACCGCCTCGGCCACTTCGTCCGCGCTGCCGGTGCGCCCCATCGGCACGCCGGAGACGAGACGATCCAGCCGGTCGGGCAGGCCCGCGCGGGCATGCAGGTCGGTGACGATCAGGCCGGGATTGACCGCGTTGACGCGGATGCCGCGTGCCGCAAGCTCCCGCGCCGCGCCGATGGTCAAACTGTCGACCGCACCCTTGGACGCCGCGTAATGGACCCATTCGCCCGCCCCGCCGATTTCCGAGGCGCGGGAGGAGACGTTAACGATCGAGCCGCCCTTGCCGCCGAGGTCGGTGGCCATGCGCTTGATCGCCTCCCGGATCGTCAGGAAGGGGGCGCGGACGTTCACCGCCATGACCTGGTCGATGATCTCGGCCGTCACGCCGTCGATCTTGCAGGTCGGGCCAGGGCCGCCGGCGTTGTTGACCAGTACGGTGACCGGGCCGAGTTCGCGGTCGACGGTGGCGAACAGGGAGAGGATCGCGGCCTCGTCGGCCATTTCGGCCTGGACCGCGATGGCGGTGCCGCCAGCCGCCTTGATGTCGGCCACGACCTGGTCGGCGAGCGCGCGGTTGGACTGGTAGGTGAGGGCCACGGCATAGCCGCGGGCGGCGCCGAGACGGGCGACGGAGGCCCCGATCCCCTGGCTGCCGCCGGTGATGATCATGACAGGCTTCATGGTGTTTCCTTTCAGAAGACGGGCCGGTTTGTGTTCTGGGAGGGGTTCATAGCCTGGACTGGCTTCCGTGTCGCTTCGGGGGAGAGAGGGAGGCGGCGGGGATTGCGTTCGGGGGATCGCATCGCCGTCCTGGCCCGCCCGGTCGGCCGCGATGCAGCAAGGAGAAAAAGGGAGGAGTCACGAAGGGCGTGGAGGGTTCGGCGGACGGGAAGCCTCGGTGACTTTCTCCCTGCCTCTCCGTGCTGCATCACGGCGGGCCGGGCGGACCGAGGCATCTCCGGAAGGCAGGATCATCATGCCGGCAGGGCGAGCGGCGGCGGCATGGGCGCATCTTCAAGGCGGCCATGGGTGTACACAGATGAACACGGATGGCGTGCGATCGTCCCTGGGTGCTTCGCCGGCAACCACGGGGCGCCGTCAGTCACATCCGTCGCGGATCGGTGTTCATCCATGGCACCCCAACCGGCCCAGGGATCTTTCCACACGCTTCACCCCAATGTCCGCTGAGAGATCGCCCACCAGTCCGGTCCTCGCGGACGCCGCCAGAAGACCCGACAACGGGTCCGACCAGCCCATCCGTGTTCATCTGTGTACATCCGTGGCTACCCTGACGAACGCCCATGACGGCGACCGCGCGCGCGACCGAAGCGACAACCCCACCTCCCAGATGGGCCTGCACCTGCCCCACCGGTGGTGATCGTCAGCACGGAGGACCAGGGAGAAAGTCACGAAGCGTGCTGGCCCCCCGTGCTGGCCCCCCGGCCATGCGACCGTGCCCCTTCCTCCCTGCCCTCCGTGACGTCCTCCCTGCTCCTCCGTGCTTCAAACACCCCACGCCACCCCACACCCAGGTCCCACCAAGGTCCACCTCCCAACCCGCCCACGCCTTGACCCCCCGCCCCCCCGCGCCCTACACGCGCGGCATGAGCGCAAATCCCTCCCCATCAGAGGCCGACGCCGCCCAGGAGCGGGCCCGTGTCCTCGCCCAGGCCCTGCCCTTCCTGCGTCGCTATGCCGGCGCCACCGTCGTCGTAAAATATGGCGGCCACGCGATGGGAGAGGAGCACCTCGCCCTCGAATTCGGCCGCGACATCGCGCTGCTGAAGCAGGTCGGCATCAACCCCGTCATCGTCCATGGCGGCGGGCCGCAGATCAG